>DRIG01000087.1 GCA_011052815.1 candidate division WOR-3 bacterium
CTTAAAAGTTCTGCAGAAAAATTACACTTCATCTCTCCTGCACCCCCAGTGTTTCAAAAATTTCCCTCAGTTTCCGACGTGCGCGGGAAAGACGGGACATCACTGTACCCCTTGGAATCTTAAGCAATCTGCTTATCTCTTCATAGGAAAAACTCTCTTCGACACGAAGGATTAGAATGGTTCTGTATTCTTCCGGCAATTTCGCCATCGCCGTGGTAATCTTCTCTTTTAAAATCTTTTCACGTGTCATTGCAACCGGATTTCCCTTTTTCGCCGTCAAAGAATATTCGATTTTATCTATCGACTGCATTTTATCGCGCCTCTCTTTCTTTAAAAAATTTATTGCATTGTTCACGGCAATGCGGCACAGCCAGGCATAAAATGATCTTCCCGTCTCAAATCTTTTAATCGCTCTGAATGCCCTGATAAAAGCCTCCTCAACCAAATCTTCGGCATCATCCCGATTAAAGACCATTCGATACATCACCTTGTAAAGCGGCAGTTTGTATCGTTCGACCAGAGGGTTGAATGCTTCAATATCTCCTTTTTTAACCCGCTCGATCAGAATCTCATCACTTTCTACACTATTATACACAAAATCACCTTTTTTATTCCCAGACAAGGAGAAATGCGCTGCCGCTCACTCTGTTTTAAAGGAAATCCGCCCGCCTTCATTGGATAAAGAACGGTTCTATTCTTCTTTTTTTAAGGTATAACCTGCGGGTATCTCGAAGACCCGCGGGTGGATCGAAATCGTATCAATCTTTGTTATGGTATTGGTGACAGAGAAGGTTACAGAACCCATACTCATGGAAATATCCGTTTCAAGAGGAAAACCTTCGATTTCATTCAACTTCTGCTGAAAGGCATGATAGGCTTTTTTATCAGCCGTAAGGCTGGAAGAACTCATGGTAACACCAAGTGCCGTGACCTTTTCAGTGAAACAGCTGAGTTCTTCATACCCCGGCACATCCGTCGTCACCCAGAGGGTCTGGGTCAAACTCAAATCTCCGCCGTCGGCGTCCAGAGACATGGAGAGCGTCACTTCTTCACATTCTTTTTGCAGAATGACCTTTTTATTGCCGGTCTTTTCCACCTTGATCTCCGGCAACTTTACGGCCTCACTATCCCCTGCCGAAGCCGGGATGTCTGCCGTCTCGTTGATCACGGTCTCTGAATATTCTTTATGTTCATCGTCGAGCACCCATATAACACCTTTATCAAGACGCATAATAACGGCATCAGGAACGCCGTGGATTGCAGTATCGATGGGAGTAATCTCGGTTCTTGACATATCACCTTTTATGAAAACACGGACATTCGAATTACTATCACCCATCCCCATCATTCCCCTGGTGACCGTCGACATCTCATAGACAACATCACCGTAAGAAAGAACAACAAAAATTATTAAAAACAGTCCCGCCGTCTTCTTCATCAATTACCTCCTCTAAAGGATTATACCACAAACCCGAAGAATGTCAATGAAGAACCACTACTTTTCTCTCCGCTACTTCTTTTTCACCGTCGAAGATCCGGATGAAATAAACACCGGGTCTGTCGAGTACAACTCTTGCACCATTTGCGGCGCTTATGAACCTGCCTGAAGCGTCGAATATCCGGAAAGAGATATCATCGAGGTCAGACTCAATGAAAAAGACACCTCTGTTTACAGTCGGGAATCTGATCTCTTTTTTAATATCTCTGTTCACCAGCTCGTCGCTTGAACCGGCATACCGATTGAAGAAAAGAAAATTCCCTCTGGCGGCATGCCAGTTCGTTACAAGTAAATCAAGGTCTTTTGAATATGTATAGTCGACGAACAACGTCTCTTCCTGGGCAAAGAGGTCGGCGACCGAGATCCAGCCGTCTGTATAAGAAAAACAGTACTCATCACGACTCAGCTCACCACTGGTTCTTCTTATACGACTGACATTCTTTATCCAGCGGTTATTGAGATAAAAAACCCTCTTTGCCGCATCCACGATATGTATTTCATCAAACACCTGGGACGGCAGGGTGTTGTCGATATCTCCGAAACAGATATTTTCACAGACGAGTTCATACGGATTTGAAGGCAGCCATTCCCAGGAAGGTGTCTGGGGATATGTACCTCCGTTGTTCTCAAAGACCTTAACCGATTCCCACCATCCACCGGCTGCAAGATCGAGGTCACCATCATAATCCACGTCGCCCAGCGCCACGCAGGAATAGTAGGTCAGGTTCTGACTCGTCCAGGACGGCGTCGAATCAAGGGTTGTGCCGTTGTTCAAATAAAGTTCACAATTACTCGCTCCGCCGGTCTGCCCGTTGTTTGCACAGACCATATCCAGATCACCGTCAGAGTCGACGTCTCCAAAGGCGAGTTTTATCGTCCCCAAGGAACCGGCTGAACTCCAGTAAGGCGATGATTCCAGCATTCCGCCGTCGTTTCTGTAAATCAAATTTTTTCTATGCATACCCGCCAGTGCAAGATCAAGGTCGCCGTCGTTGTCGATATCCACCCAGGCTGCATCATAAAAATAGGATTCTATGTTTGATTCCCATACCGGCAGGGTATCAAGTACGCCGTTTGAATTGAGATAGACCTTCGCCTTTTGCAGACTGTCTCCGTAATCTTCGCCGCAGGCGACCGCGAGATCGAGATCACCGTCACCGTCCATATCTCCGAAGGCGCAGCCGAATGAATTATCCAGATCATGAGGTCTCCAGGATGAATTAGCCTGATATGTTCCTGCCTGATTGTAATAGAACTTGTCATACTGAGGTGTATAAGGGTCTCCGTAATTGGCGACCGCGAGATCGGGATAACCGTCGTAATTTATATCACCGACCGAAATATGGGCGTTGTAGCCGACATCAGAGGAACTCCAGGAAGCGACCGTTTCCAAAGAATCACCGAGATTGTAATAGACCCGGTTCGGATCCTGCGCCATGTCGTTTCCGTTTCCAGTGACAAAATCTATATCTCCGTCCAGATCAATATCAACGAGTGCGCCACCTGTTGTATAATCATTGTCAATGGACTCCCAGTCCGGTTGAGCCGGGTAAGGAATCTGAAGGAACAAACAGAAAACAAGAATGGTCATATCTCTCTCCTTTCATTGTTGAAATTGAATATATACAATTATGATTCGATTTAATGGAAAGTCAAGGAAAAATGTAGTAAACCTCAACGAAAAAATCTCTCAGGGAATAAAAGGAAAAGAGAGATTAAATTACGGAAACTATTCTTCTGCCGCCTTTTGTATAACCGAATTTCACTCTGCCGTCGGTCAGGGCGTAAAGGGTATAATCACTTCCCATACCGACGTTCAGACCGGGGTGAATGCGGGTACCGCGCTGACGTATGATTATAGTCCCGGCGTTTACGAGTTGACCTGCAAATCTCTTCACCCCTAATCTCTTACCTGCAGAATCACGGCCGTTCTTTGATGCGCCTACACCTTTTTTATGTGCCATATCTTACTCCTACTTTTTTATTTCAGTGATTTCAACCTCACTGAAGTCCTGACGATGGCCCCTTTTCCGTCGATATTTCTTTCTGCGTCTGAACTTGAAGACAATGACCTTGGGCGACCTTCCGACCTTTCTGACGACACCCTTCACCCTGGCTCCCTTGATATAGGGCTGACCGAATTCGGTCTTTCCGTTATCCTTTATCATCAGAACATTATCAAACTCCACGGTCTCCCCTTCTGACGCAATCCGCGCCGGGATGAGGATCTTCTCTCCTTTACTCACCAGATACTGGTAGCCGCTTGTCTTGATAACCGCAAACATCAATTTCCACCTCCAGCCGGTTCTTCGGGAATGACCGGCTGTTCCTGCTGGGGAATGGCCGGTGCTCCCTGTTCAGGCATAACTGGTACGGGCATTTCCTGTAAACCTTTTTCTATCGCGCTCGTCGGCCTTGCCCGACGTGAAAGCAACACGAGGGTAAGCGAAGTGATAAAAAATCCTATCGCCAATCCCGCGGTCAATTTGACAAAGAAGGGAGTCGCTCCTTTTCCGCCGAAAAGCACGTCTGAACCGCCTCCTCCGCCGAAAACACTCGACATACCACCGCCTCTTGTCTGCTGCATCAGAACCACAATGATCAGCAACACACAGACGATCACATGTAAAATCTGAATCACCGCGTACATATCTTCTCCTTGATTAAAAACATCGTGCTAATTATAGCCATTTTATAGAAATTGTCAAGCATTGATAAGCTGCAATTTCAGGAGCTAATTCCATTACCATTATTCGGTCAGTTTTTCCATTTTGCTGTTATGCAACCTGAACCAATAAGAAAATAGTGATTTCTCATATCGTGGGTAGTCGGGATATTTTTTAGATATCACCTTCCAGAAGTTTTCATTATGATGTCTTTCAAGAAGGTGGGTAACTTCGTGATAGATTATGTATTTGATTAGACGCTCAGGTAAAAACTTCATTAGCGTATTGAGGGTCAGATTTCTCTTTTTGCTGAAACTTGCCCATTTAGTTTTCATTGGTCTAAAGAAAACGCCATTTATTTTAACTCTCAACTCACCTGCAGAATCCATTGCTAATAGTTTAGCAAGACTTCGGAACTCGTCCATACTTCGCTTTATAATCTTCTTGTTTTTTGAATCTTTGAGGCAAGCCTTGATGAATCTTGTTTTCCTATCTATCCACTGGCGGTGTTTTGATACCAATACTTCAGGTTTATAATTATAGGGCAGAATCAATTCTAAACTTCCAGTTTTAAATTCCAACCTCGGATATTTTATACCTCGATAGCGAGTTTTATATTTAATCTCCCCTGGTGCCATAATTTTCGACCCTTTCAACTATTCTATTATATAGATAATCTATCTCTTCCAGACTTAGATTATATTCACTCTTGAATCTTCGAATATACCGTCTAATCTTACGCGCAATTTTTTTCCTTGCAGTAACCTGATTTATCCAGCCCGGAAACATATCCTCTTTAATTTCCTCCATCAGTTCCTTTACCTTTACAACCAATGTTTTATCTTTTCTCAATGACTCTTCAAATGTCAGCAGGATTGAATATTCAAGATTAGAAAAACCAAACTCTCGTTGCCTCTGCTTCAGATTTTTTATTTCAGTAATTATTATAGAACCTTCAGCGTAGATTTTCTCATAATCTTTGGTCTTCTCCCGCCACAGTTCAACCAATCGCTCCACCCGTTCTGCCAGGGATTCATAAACTGGATCTTTATACTTCTCCACCAAGACAAATCTCTGTAAAGTAAAGAGAATGTTTGCCGCCTTTTCTTCTTTTGTCTTAACCGCCTCTTCAAGTTTCTCTAAAAACTTTTCATCAAAGGTGATGATTGGAAGGCTGCGTTCTAACTTCTCTATCTCAGTCGATTTATGGATGTATTTAATTGTCTTGTCATAATATTTCTGCACTAACGGTTCAATACTCGGCTTTCTGATAACCACCTTCATATAATAGGTGTAGATTGCTGAAAGCCATTTATAGGCATTTAAATATTCAAGTTTGGTTTCGCTGAGCCCAAGGATTTCAAATATATTCCTTAACCGACGATATTTACCAGCAAATTCCTCTTCGACCTCAGGCCTGGTCGTAATAATTTCAATAGCATTGTGCAGGGTTTTACGATCGTAATTTAAAAAGCACTCACCAAACAGCCCTTTAAGTTCATTGATGAGGGCAATAAACTCTTTATTTATACTCGCAAAGTCACATAATGCATACTCAATATCCTTGGTGCTATACATCTCAAGTGCCCTCTTGAATTCCTTGAGTATACCAACATAGTCAATAATAATTCCGGCTTCTTTAAGACCCTTATAGGGTCTATTGGTTCTGGCTATTGCCTGCAGTAATCTATGCTCTTTCAGTGGTTTATCAAGATACATAACCTGTAATATCGGTGCATCAAAACCGGTGAGAAGCATATTGGTGACGATTAAAATTTTTGGCTTTTCTTCCTCTTTAAATTTATTGATTTTTTCCTTCACGATATCACGAAATTCCTTCCACCCGTATTTTTCCCGTGTCTCCCTGACATATTCTACAACCTCTACCCTTTTACTCTGCGGTGTCAATACAACCTCATAATAGTCCTCAGGGAAATATTTACTCAGTTCTTTTTCATATTGAACGCAGGCAGCACGGCTTCCCGTCACAACCATCGCCTTGAATCTGCCATCAACATTCTTCTTAAAATGTTCGGCGATATCTTCAGCAATTTTTTTTATTCGTTCCGGATTCTCAAGAAAAAGATTTATGACATTGAGTCTTCTCTTCAATCCATCCTCAACGATCGATTTCATATCCTCAGGTATTTCTTCCTGTTCAATTTCCAGGAAAGCATTAAGCATATCTTTCTTCAAATGTAAATGCTCAAGCCTTGGTTGATAAGCAATCTTTACTGTGAAGCCATCCCGAATTGAATCGGTTATAAAATATCGGTCAAGGTAAAATTCTTTCTTATCCGGATAACTGAATTCCAGATAGGTATCCTTACCGCGTTTTGAAATTGGTGTTCCGGTAAAAGCAAAAAAGAAAGCATTCTTAAGGATCCCTTTCATCTGGGCGGCAAGAATACCATATTGAGTTCGATGTCCCTCATCAATAAACGCAATTACATTGTGTCGGTTTACTATGGTCTCTTTATCTCCGACTTGTATTTCAATGTACTGCTGCAGGTCTTTCAACTCTTCAGGACGGAATTTATGGATAAGGGTAACAAAAATCCCGCGCTTACCCCGATAATCATCAAAACTAAGGACATCTTTCAATTCTTCAATTGAACCGATAATCTCAGGCTCGGTTATATCAAGCGAATAGAATTCCGTGTATAGTTGGTCTTCGAGTTCCAGCCGATCAACGATAAAGAATATCGACGGATTCTCAAGTTCTTTAGCATAAAACAGCTTATTTGCAGCAAAGATCATTGTCAGGGTCTTGCCGCTACCCTGCCAGTGCCAGATTAAACCACGATTTTTCGACCCCCCAGACCCCCTTGACCCTCTCGACTCTATTGACCCTTTAGACTCTCTCGACCCTTCTGACCCTCTCGACTCTATTGACCCCTTAGACTCTCCCGACCCTATAGACTCCAAGACCCTATTGACTATCTTATTCGCTGCCCGATACTGCATATATCGTGTGATCACCTTGGTCGATTCACCATACTCCACCCGGTAAAAGAGGAAATTTCTGATAATATCGAGTAATCTATCTCTTAATAACATCTCAATCGTTGAATCGATTGAATCTTTGTTCTCCTCTCGCCATTCAGTAACCTTTATCTGCTCTATATTCAACCAGGGAATAATCGGAAAATATTTGGCTTTACTTTCAACCGCAATACCTATCTGAATATATTTATATAATTCAGGAACATTATTCTCATAATCTTTAATCTGTTTATAGGCATCAAACCACGAACCACCGGGTCGGGTTGGATCCTTACATTCAATATTCACCAAGGGAATGCCATTAATATACAATATAATATCGGTTCTAATATGCTCTTTTCCATAATAATAAACCTGTCTGGTTATAATAAATTCATTATTTTCAATTTTTTCATAATCAAAAATTTTTATATATTTAACGACCTTATCCTTTTCAAACTTAACTGGAACACCAAATTTATAAAAATCCAAAATTTTCTTTGCCCCTTCGATACCGGTTCCGGTTAATTTCAACTCATTCACAACCTTATTGACCTCTTCATCTTCGACATTCAAATCTTCATTTATCCTGACCAGTGCCTTTATAAGATTGGAAATTAGAAGCGGCTCTTCATAACTCTCCCGGTCCAATTCATCAGCAGGAACAAACCACCAGCCTTTTTCCTGAAGCCGTTTGATTATATAATCTTCGACAAGAGATTTTTCGTCGAATTTAGCCATTTCTTACCCCATCATTATGAGTGCAATGTAGCGAACTTTTATAGGAAGATATAAGCATTCTTACACCTGCCCCTCAATGTTATCTATCTCCTTATACATAGTAAAAAAATCTCCTAAACGGCCAATTACAAAATCACAAATTTCTGTTACCTCACCGAATGATTTTACTAAAGAATGATCAAATTTGTATAAGTCTAATGGGTTTGATGTTTCGGTAGGATACCTTGTATCTTGTACACAACTTGCCGGGAGGATGAGTATTAGAAAAGTTAAAGGGCCTAAAGCATTAGCAATATTATGTAAATACTTATTAAGTGTCGAACACATTGTATCAATTTGGTTTGAATACCCTACAAATTTTTGTTTCAAGAATTTCTCTATAGAGGAAATAAACGCTTCTGTTTCATGATCACTTTTTGATAAAAACTGTGGATTACGGATTTGATTAACAATTTTTTTAAGATATGTTCGGAGCACAAATGTCGACAAGCCCTTAATTTTCCCAACTCGAAGATATAACTTTTCATATCTCTTTACTTGGACCATAAAATCATTAGGATTTTGTTGAAAAACACCAGATATCGTGTCCGAAGTCGATACTCCGCTTTTTTCCTCAAATGTTTTGACGAATTGTTTAATTGATACAACAAAAACCATAAATGGTTTATGTCCAACTTTATTCTTTAAAATATCAAGGGAAAAATCAGAGTCTATTGATCCAAATGCCTTCATCATTTTTTCAACAGATTGCTGAAGGAAAAATATTGCCTGCGGATATAATCGAGCCTCATATAAACACTTTGCCGCTTTTAAATCTGTTTTGGCAATTTCTAAGAAAATTTCAGTATTCTTCATACTTTCACCCTCCTTCTTCCTGTCAAAAGGTCATTCATCAGACCTTTCTTAATTTTTTCAAACTTTTGTTTCTTATTTTTCAGCACTTCCAGCCGTTCATCAACCGTCCCCAAAATTTCTGCAATCTGCTTCTGCTCGGTAAGAGGTGGGAGGGGAAGATAAATCTGCCGCAGATATTCTTGATTCAGCTTTCTTCTCGTTGAACCCACTATGTATGGGCGCAGATCCTGAAAATTTAGCATATAAAATAGAAATTTATTTATAGTCTGATTATCTTTAGCTTTAATAATATGCGCATGGTTATTTACCCAAAATTTTCCATTCATAAGATAACATGAATTCTCAAATTTACCATAAGCCCCACCATCCTCAGCGATCAATAAAAATTCACCATCAAAAATATAGTCATCTATATAATCCATAATGCCGTTAGCACCGCAATAAGGGTATTTACCTTTTCTCTTTGCTCTTTCCATTTCACTTAGAGGAATTCTTTTACTATCATGGACTTCAATCAATTCGCCTAATGTTGAATATACCCACTCCTTCGGTATCCTTCCTATCTCGGTATCTTTAAATTCCTTATGTCCGATTCCTTTTGTCAAAAGATCCTGCATCAACCCTTTTTTCAACCTTTCCGTTTTCTTAATCGCCTCATTCACCTTCTCAATCGCCTCATCAACAGTACTCAGAATCTCCGCAATCTTTTTCTGCTCGGTAAGAGGGGGGAGAAAAACTTGAAGATTTTCGATTTGAGATTTCGAGATTTCGGAAAAGGTAGAACCAGTCCCCAAAGATTTCATCTTATTTACTTTTGTAAGCAATTGGTAGCTCAGATAGAAGTTATCGATTTCATTCTGGTTCCTAATAATTAACCCTTTACAGCCCTGGTTAAAGGCCATAGCATCTTCCAATATTGCTATGTATCCAATTGGAGCTCTCGAAGAAACTATAATTGATCCTTTTGGCATTACTTTTAAAGAAAAGTCAGTCACAGCTTGCTCGGTTATTTTTCGTTCAGTGTCTTTAATAGTCATCTTTCCGCCTAACTTACTTAAGTCTGTCGGAGTAACCCATTTAATTAACCCATCTTCCCAGTAGTCTTTAACTTTTGTGCTGGGTGTCGTACCTGTCTCTACGTTACAAATTTTGCCAATGCTTACTTTTTTCCAATCTTTGCGTTCCATCTCCTGCTCCTTGCTGTTTGTCTTGAAGAAGAAAAAATGGCAGTCAATTCATTGGCTTCATTTATTAAATCTAACACAATTTTTCTCTCTGCTAAGTTTGATTCCAAGGTTAATTCCAACCAATAAAGTGATTCATCTGATTCTTCTTCGACTATACTTATTTTTGAAATAAAGTGGGCATGAGACTGAGCACGACAAGCTGATCGATAGTTTGCTCCAACCGATGTTGCAGACTTTAGAAGTTGCCGTCCAATAATATCGCCAGTTTTTGTCTTCGGGAACTTTTCAACCAGTTTTATAACGTTTAAAGCAAACTTTTTCGTCCGTTTTTTTAATTCTTCCGCATCCATTTTTCAATCCGCCAATCTAAAATCACACAATTTCAAATGCAACTCCCATCCTTTTGGGATTTTACCAGTCTCGATTTGCTTAAATTCTTTCTTCATTTCCTTGTCTCCATCATTGCCACAGCGGTATAGTTTTTAAATAACCATCATAGTCCGTTCGAGCTTTTTGGAGTTTTTCGATGGAACCATCAAAAAATCCTGCTTCGAGTAATCCATCAGATAATCCTCGTTTAAAGAAATCATCAATCGCATCCAAATTGACACTTTCTCCGACTTCTGTATAGCGCAAGAGGAAACAACCAAAGGGTGGTTTAAAAATGGCAGGTACAGTACTATAAATTAGTCCTAATAAGTATTCAAAAATATCGAAAATTTCTTGATACTTATCATCATCCGGCAAATATTTAAGTAAAAATTCTCTAAGTACATTAGAAATATGCTCGTGTTCAGGTGTGTCTCTACGCTCCACATTGGGTAAGGGAACCCATTTGTAAGTATCACGATTAAAGATATTTCTAATATGAAATTTCCTTAGCAATGGGTAGTACTTACCATTGTAGTCTTTATATCTTCCCTCAAGTAGACCAGCCGCTAAATATTTGTAGTGCTTTCTCGCTAAGGCAGATATTCCAGTAGAATATATCAGCAACAACGCAGGATAGAGTTCAAGACCATGAAACTTCTGTTTATACGACTGATAAGGTTGCTTGCTGAGCCTCTCTAATGTGGAAGTCAATAAATAAGCATATTTCTCCTTCTCATCATAATAAGAAAGGGCACACATTGATGCAATCAGAATTGATGAAACAGATTCGTATTGTTTTAATCTCCTCTGGAAATTTTCCTTCGTTGCATCTATTGTAGTATCAAACTTATCAGATGATATTTCTGAGTAAAGTTTTTCAACTTCGTTATTAATCTGATCTTGTAATTCAATACCATATTTATTTTCGCTCAAGTATTTTTTCATTCTTTCGACAGCAATCTCGATTGAAAATGGGTGCGGTTCTTCAATCTTTTGCAATGCCGCAATTTTTTCTTTCAGTTCAGTAAAAAATCTATCAGCGTCTTCAATATGGATTTTTGTTGCTCTTCGATGTTTTATAATATCTTCAGCTTCTGTGGTTAAGCTATTTCTATATGCCCAATAAGTAGTAAACCGCCGCGACGGGCACCTTAAAATTGCTCCTCTCAATGCTGTATCCCACTGTCCAGACCAACCGCAAACAATAAGACCAAATTCATCTAAAATTCTATCAAGTAATTCGTTCATTTTTTTCGAGTAGTGTGCGAGCTCTTGGGATGTATTTTTAATTCGTGTATCTTTATAATCACCATGGAGCTTAATTATCATACATTTGGAATGAATTAAAGGAACTATTCCTTTAAGTGTATCTTCATTATATATAACATCCGGTATGACGCCTTCTTTTTCCAAAGCTTGTTCAAGAAGGCGATCAAAGTTGGTTGTTAAAATCACCCTGATATATCCTTGATTGACAAGCGAGGCAATTGCGATATGGGCTTTAGTGGGTACTTTGATTTCACTATCAATTTCCTCCTGAGAAGGTTCAAAATACGCATTTAACAAAGCCTTCCGTTCGTGTTGAGTTTTTGCCAAGAACTCTAATAATTCTGAATAATCAGGTTCTTTACCAAAACTCTCAATATACCACTTTTCCGGGTCTTCAGGCTCAACATCGTGCAATTTAGCCGTCTTTCTGATTAAATCCAGGGTTACCTCCCAACCCGTAGGTATCCGGGCAGTTCTGGAGACCCCAGAGCCTATAAGTAATGCATAAACACCAGGATTATGGTATATAGAGAAAACCAAATTAAGCATAGGATCATCTAATCTGGGGTAAGATTTCATTCTTCTACCCTCCTTTCAAAAGATAGCTTCTCTATCACATAATTCACAAACGCAGAGCAGGTAATGAGCATATATCTGGCTTCAGGTTCACCACAGCTTAGTGGTTCTTTATTTTTAGTATGTCTAATCCCCGGATCATCCGATGTCCAACCGTATAATTTCCTGAAACCCTCTGCTAAAGCAGGATGTACTTTTAACTCTTTAATAAGTTTACCAAACTTACCTTCTTTTCCGAGAACAATCTGGACTAATACATCCACTGCACTGATTGATTCTTTTATCGAGTTTTCATAATCAGGATTTTTTCTGTCTGACCATTTAACCAATGCCTTGGATAGATGTTTTCGAACGGGTTCGAATTTGTCGGGAATGTTGAGAGCCTTTTCGATTTCTTTAATTTCTTCTTCATTCTCTCTCTTCGATGGACATATTCGATTATTTATTATTGTATATTGCATTCTTTCCATCTTAAGTAGGTTCAAAATATCTTTCTTAAGATGTCGCATTTTTTTTCTATCAGAGTGATTTTTCAAAATAAATTCTATATAATCGTAGATCTCAAACCATTTAAGTTTTGAAGAAGCTTTACATACTTTATCTATGATGCGGCGTGACTTAATGTTATCAACCTCGAAGAGGCTACCATTGAAAAAATCAGTCCATACATATTTTGCAAAACGTAGCGCAGGTGAATCTGCAAAGTGGTTATCTATGAAGAAATCATCAAGAATTTCTTTATATAAATATTCATAAATCAAATTTAATATTTTATTTTTTGTCGACAACGGCATTTCGTCTTTCTTCAACATCTTAATTTTTTTATAGCCGTAGCGTTCGGAAAAAAGCGTCATATCACCCTCCTTAATAAGATTTCATCCTTTATATACCTGTTAAATGTCATTATCATAGGTAGCAAGATGTTCCTACAGACTATGGCTAAAGGGGGATTCATTATTTTGCCTGTCCATTGCCCCGCCCTTCGAGGAGACAGGAATTTTAATGCCTGAAATCCACGATCGGACCAAGCTAATCGTGAAGCTAATCGTGAAGCTAATCGTGAAGCGCTAAGCCAGTTCATAATGTACACTCCTGCCTTTACCAACAGACTTTAAGACCCCTAACTTCAGCAATCTGTTGATTTCATCCAGGGCGGCTCGATTCGATATTTTAAACATCCCACGCACATCTCTGTTTGTAATCTTTCCATTTTGATTAATAAACTCCACAATCCTCATCTGCCTCTCGGTCAGGGCGATCTGTCCTCGCTTTGCCTTGCGTAACCTTTCACTGCTGAGTCGAATTACCCTTTCCTTCACTGCCTGGACACTTATATAAACTCCCTCTGTAAAGTATTCGAGCCATTTCGTTAAATCAAGGGTCGATTGATTAACACTCTGTAGAGCCGCGTAATATGCCGGCCGATCCGAATCATAATAGTCATCAAGAGCGAAAAATTGTTTGGTATCAAAACCCCGTTTATAAAGAATCCAGGTCGCCAGCACTCTCGCAGTCCTGCCGTTACCATCAATAAACGGATGGATTCTCACAAATTCATAATGGACAATACCCGCTTCAACAACCGGTTCAATTTCATTGGCCTCTTTTGAATTCATCCAATCAACCAGCTCCTTGATCAACCCCGGAACATCTTTATTCGGCGGCGGTCGAAAATAGACCTCACCGGTCACCGGATTCCCCACCACAACATAGCGGGTACGAAACGCTCCACAGTCTTCTTTATGCTCAAGCGTCCCTTTTGTAACCAGGCGGTGAATTCTTAAAATATCCTTTACAGTAGGATTATCCCCAGAGATAAGACGCTCAAGATTTTTTAGCACCGCCAGGTAATTTAAAACCTCTTGCTTATCCTTTCTGGTAGCGGTTATCTTCCTGCCCCGGGCGAGTTTACTCACCTGTTCCAGATTCAATCTATTGCCCTCGATATGGGTCGAAGAATGGGCACTTCGGATTATCGCTTCGCGTCTCAGGGCAACCTCCCATCTGGGAATCAAGGGCGAGTTCAGAACCACCTCTCGAGCCGCAGAGATTTTTGTGAGGAGATTAACAATCTTGTGGGTGTATCTGAAGTTCGGCTTGAACATTACTTCACCTTCCATCACAGACCCGGGCAGACAGACATTGAGGAAGGGGGATTGTCAAAATTCCTCGTAATAACTTTATCCTATTCATATTTCAATTCCTTAAGATATTCGGCAATTTTCTGATCAATTCTGGCAATCTCTTTATCAATAGTTTTCAATTCCTTCCATTCCTTTGCAATATCAATCTCTTCAATCTCCTCTTCGGGATAGACATAGAGGGTGACATTGAGGTTGTAATCATTGTCTTCAATTTCATCTTTTTCAACAATCCTTGAAAATCCCTTCTCTTCTGAAAATTCTTTGTAAGCCCTGACAACCTTCTCGCGATTTTTCTCTCCTAAACGATTCAGTTTACGAACCTCAGGATGTTTTTCAAACTCCTGCGAGGCATTGATGAAAAGAATTTTATTCTTTCTTTGCCTGGGTTTTTTCTTATTAAAAATAAGAACTGCACCCGGAGCACCGGTATTATAAAAGAGTTTTTCAGGTAAAAGAATAACTGATTCTAACAGGTCATCATCAATAACCCCTTTTCTGATTGCCTTTTCTTTTCCACCCCGAAAAAGGCAACCATTATCAATTACAATACCAACCTTACCGCCGGTATCATCGGCAGATGCCAGCATATGCTGTATCCAGGCCCAGTCTGCGGACTGTCTTGGCGTGAAACCGTATCCAAACCGCTCCTGCCAGAACTCACCTTTTTTCAACTCCTCTTCGTTATACCCGTCCTGATTCCAGGGTGGATTGGCAATCACGATATCGAATTTCTTTAGGTGTGACCCTTCTTTAGTTTTGGGAAAGCGGAGAGTATCGCCAAGATATAGATTGGCATTTCTGATGTCGTGGATATAAAGATTCATCTTGGCAAGGGCAAGAGTTTTATAATTCGCCTCCTGTCCATATAGAAAAAGCTTATCTGCTGCATCTTTTCCTGATTGTCTTTTGACATACTGATACGATAAGATAAGCATACCAGCTGAGCCTACGGCTGGATCATAGATTGATTGCTTTGGTTTGGGGCTGAGAATTTTTACAATTAGTTCGATCACCTCTCTCGGGGTATAGACTTCACCCTCCTTTGCCTTCTGCGGGGCAAAATATCTGAGAATCCACTCATAGGCATCACCAAGGATATCCGGTGAGACATTATGAAGGGATTGGGCGCTGAAAAGTTCTACCAGCTGTCTCAAAATCTCGGCATTTTCCCGATTGCTCGTAAACTGAACAAAATCAACATTTTCGAAGATGTCCCGGACATCTGGATTTCTTTCTCCAAACACCTTCATTGCCCTGGAAAAATTTTCCGCAATCCGGGCCGGATCCTTTCTTATTTCATCCCAGAGAAATTCATCAGGAATATCAAAATCATGGTATGCTGCATCCTTCGCCTCTTTTCTGGCTTCTTCCGGTGATAGTCCGTCATCAACTGCCTTCTTGTATTCCAGTTCATACTCCATCTTCCATTTGTCACAGATTCGTTTATAGAAAAGAAGAACCAGGATAAAGGTATAATCGACCCTGGTCCTGATCAGATCAGCTGCCTTCTTAAGGAACGCCTCGAGTTCGCCCCTGCTTAAATGTTTCTTTCTATTTAAAAGGAGAGTTTGAGACAGGAGTTCATCCCTTCCTTTGAGTTGATACAACCTTTTTCTTGCATCCGCAGGGTCAGGCCGGGCAATGAGCCAGCCAGATTTGCGCAACTCAGCAAGAACAACATTTACCTGATCTTCTCCATCCTTAAATTTCTCCTTAAGAACCCGGGCTGCATCCGAAGTTCGAAAAGTTCGACCCTGAAATGCCTGCCATAGTTCGTCGTATCTCTTTTCAATCCATTTAGGTAATTTCATAAACCTCCTCAAATAAATAAGTAAAATTAATTTAACTTATTCTATAATATTATATTAAAACAAGTATAAATGTCAAGGGGTAATTTTGTTGGGGAGTAAATGACTAATTGGTGTTTCTATATCTGGTCCGTTTATGTCGAGAAATTTACTATCCGGGCGAAACTCTCCGGTTTCAGGCTTGCGCCGCCGACAAGTACTCCGTCGATCTCTTTTTCCATCATTAAGGTATCGACATTTTCCGGCTTGACACTGCCGCCGTAGAGAATCGTACTCTGTTTCTTTAGATGGGATCTTATAAAACCATGCACCTCAACGACCTGCGCCGGCGTCGCGGTCTTGCCCGTACCGATCGCCCATACAGGTTCATAAGCGAAAATTATCTTATGCACCTCGTTTTCAATATCCTTGAGCCCTTTATTCAGTTGTTGAAGAATCACTTCCCTGGTTCTGCCCGCGGCACGTTCTTCTTCGGTCTCACCGACGCAGAATATCGAAATCAATCCGATCTCCAGCGCCGTCTTCAATTTTCTGTTGAGCATCTCATCGGTCTCACCCATTATGTGCCGCCGTTCCGAGTGTCCGATCAGCACGTATTCACACCCCAGTTCTTTGAGAAAAAGACCGGAGATCTCACCGGTATAGGCACCGCTCCTTTCCCAGTGCATATTCTGGGCGCCGAGTTTAACAAAACTGTTTCTGATAATTTCCGCAACGTGAGGGAGTGATGTGAAAGGCGGAATGATGATGACTTCACGCCCCTTCACCTCACCGATGAGTTCCAGAATCTTTTGAACAAGCACCCTTGATTCAGCAGGATTCTTGTTCATCTTCCAGTTACCGGCAATAATCGGTTCCATTGTTATTTGTCCTTTAATATCTTGATGCCCGGCAGCTCCTTGCCTTCTAAATACTCGAGTGAAGCACCGCCGCCGGTTGAAGCATGACTTACCCTGTCAAGAAGATTATATTTCGACAAGGCGGCGACCGTATCACCACCGCCCACAATAGAGATTGCACCCTGGTCGGTCGCCTCTGCGACCGCCCGGGCAACGGCTTCTGTACCTTTGCTGAAATCATCGATCTCAAATATTCCCATCGGTCCGTTCCACACAATGGTCTTTGATTTTTTTATTAAGGCGGAAATCTCTGATATGGATGCATCTCCGATATCAACACCTGTATAATCGTCGGGTATCGACGATGCGGCTACAATCCTGGTCTGCGCTCCGGGTTCTGGTCGCTCAGCGACCAGAACATCGATCGGCAGATAGAGTTTCGAATTGTCCGTAATTGCTTTCGCTTCATCAATAAAGGATTCCTCACACAGAGACTTTCCGATTCCATATCCTTTAGCCCGATAAAAAGTAAAACACATACCGCCGCCGATTACGATATTATCAACCGTCCTCAATAGATGTTTTATAACACCGATCTTTGTGCTGACCTTTGCACCGCCGATGATTCCGAGCAGGGGTCTCTGGGGATTCTTGAGGGTATCTTCAAAATAGGCGATCTCTTTTTCCATAAGAAAACCACATGCCGGCTCGTCAAAATAAGAAGCGACCCCGACCACTGAGGCGTGCGCGCGGTGAGCCGTTCCAAAGGCATCGTTCACATAAAGATCAGCCAAAGAAGCCAGTTCCCTGGAAAAATCCGGGTCATTCTTCTTCTCTTCAGGATGAAATCTTGTGTTCTCAAGGAGCAGGATATCACCGCGTTTCAATCCCGCCGCGATCTTTTTCACCTCTTCACCCACGCAGTCCTTTACAAAGATGACCTTTCGGTTCAGCAGCTTCACAAGCCGTTCAGCGACCGGAGTCAAACTCAATTCCGGCACCACCCTGCCCTTAGGTCGTCCGAGATGGCTCGCCAGGACAGGAATCCCGCCGTGTTCCAGAATATATTTTATGGTGGGCAACGCCGCCCTGATCCTCGTGTCATCGGTGATATGTCCTTCTTTGTCCAACGGGACATTGAAGTCTACGCGCACAAAGACCTTTTTGCCCTCCAGGGGCAGATCTCTCACCGACAGCTTCGCCATTATTCTCTCCCGATCACATATTCGAGCAGATCAACCATTCTTGCGGAGTACCCCCATTCATTATCATACCAGCTGAAGACCTTCACGAAATTTCCATTGACCTTTGTAAGTTCGGCGTCAAAGATTGAAGAATACGGGTTTCCGATGAAGTCGGAAGAGACCAAGGGCTCCTCGCAATAATAGAGATAGCCCTTCAGCTTTCCTGCAGCGGCTTCTTTGAACGCCGCATTCACCTGCTCGCGCGTCGTCTCTTTCTCAACCTCAACGACGAAATCAACGATTGAAACATCCGCAGTCGGCACACGTAAAGCAACCGCATCCACCTTACCCTTCAACTCGGGAAAGAGTCCGATGATCGCCTTTGCGGCGCCGGTCGAAGTGGGGATCATCGACAGAGCAGCGGCACGCGCCCGACGTAAATCCTTATGGGGAAGGTCGAGAATACGCTGGTCATTCGTGTAAGAATGGACCGTCGTCATAAATCCACGACGGATTCCGAAATTATCCTGTAACACCTTGACCAGAGGAGCAAAGCAGTTTGTCGTACAGGAAGCATTGGAAAAGATGACATCCTTTGCAGGATCGTATGTCTCTTCGTTTACACCCATAACAAACGCCGGAATCTTCGGCTCTCCTTTACCCGGTGCTGAAAGCATCACCTTCTTCGCGCCGGCTTTGATGTGTAAGGATGCCTTCTCATACTCTCTGAATCTTCCTGAAGATTCAATTACATAATCAATACCCAATTCTTTCCAGGGAAGTTTTGAAGGGTCTTTTTCAGAAAAAATCTTATATTCTCTGCCGTCGACGACAATCGCGCTGTTCTGTACCTTCACATCGGCATTAAATGCTCTGTGAACAGAATCGTATTTTAATAAATGGGCCAATGTCTTTGCATCGGTGATATCATTGATTGCAACTATATCAAATTTTTCATTTTTATATCCTATTCTGAAAACCAGCCTGCCGATTCTTCCAAAACCGTTAATTGCGACCTTTTTCTTCATAGAACCTCCTTCATCGAATCTAATTATAGTCAAATTTCCATAATAGTCAACGGTCACCCATTAACATTGACACAATTTTCAATTTCTGTATAATTGACAATGGCTGATATTGCAAAGGGAGTGAGGGCGTTCACCGTCGGAACGGCTGTCAGCCGTGTCCTCGGTCTGATCAGGGAATCGGTCTTTGCTTATCTTTTTGGTGCGGGAATGGCGACCGACGCATTCAACGCCGCATTCCGCATTCCCAACCTCTTCAGGGATCTTTTTGCGGAGACCGCACTCTCCGCCGCTTTCATTCCGGTATTAACCGAAGAAAAGCAGAAGGGAAAAGAACAGCAGAATCTTCTTGCCAGCAATGTCTTCAATATCTTACTCATTACTGCTGGAATTGTTGTTGTCGCAGGAATAATCTTTTCTCCTTATATCGTCAGAATCGTCGCCTTTGGCTTCGGTTCGATCCCTGATAAAATAGATTTGACGGCGCGGCTCACCGCAGTGATCTTTCCGTTCCTGCTCTTCATCGCCTTTGCCGCCTGGGCAATGGGTTATCTCAATACCGAACAGGAATTTTTTGTACCATCACTGGCACCCGCCTTCTTCAATATCTTTTCAATCGCGGTTCCGGTCATCCTCTTCAGTTATCTGGTCAACCAGGGGGTTGAACCGATCTTCGGAATGGCGATAGGGGTCCTGCTCGGCGGCCTGATGCAATTCTCTGTTCAACTGCCGATGCTGTTTAAAAAAGGATTTCATTATCGATTCCATCTGAGTTTCACCGACCCGAATATTAAAAGGATATTCAAACTCTTTTTACCGGTGGCGATCGGACTGGCGGCGTCCCGTATAAATGTCACGGTGGACACGATCTTGATCTCGCTGCTCCAGGAACGAAGTATGACCTGGCTCAATTATGCCTTCAGAATCATGCATCTGCCCCTGGGCCTCTTCGGTATCGCCGTGGGAACCGTCGCTCTGCCGACACTGTCTCAGTGTGTCGCTGCTGAAGACCATACCGCAGTGAAAGAAACATTCTTCGACTCGCTGAAATTGGTCTTCTTCCTCACGGTATACGCCGGAATCATCATCGCCTTTTTGTCATATCCGATCACGAAAATAATCTATGAAAGGGGTAAATTTACACCCTTTGACACCTGGGCCACGACCCAGGCTTTGATTCTCTATGTGATCGGGATTCCCTTTATCGCGGGGATACGTAATGTCGCGGCGGTCTTCTATGCCTACAAAGACGCCAGAACTCCGATGTATGCAAGTTTTGCCGCGGTCGGAGTCAATATCATCCTGAATCTCATCCTGATGCGATTCATCGGTTTCAGGGCATTTCCCCTTTCCACCACGATCTCTTCTTTCTTGAATCTTTCCATCCTGTTCTACTTCTTGCCTGGAAAGATCGGCGGATTTAAAACAGCACCTTTGATAAAGTATTTTATCTTCCTGCTCATCGCCTCGGGTGCAGCCGGTTTTCTAAGTCTGGGCCTGAATAAGTATCTGACGACCATCATCGGTCTTTCTTTCGCCGGTCAGGCAGTCACCCTGCTGTTGAGTGTAGTATCTTCTTTTATTCTCTTCTATCTTATCTGCCTTATGCTGGGGGTCAAAGAGGTAAAAGACTATATAAGAAGACTCACAAGTATGAAAAAATAACAGGGCTGTCCCGACTTTTGACAATCATCAAAAACCGATCCAGCCCTGTCTGTTCTATTCTCGATTACTTCAGCCAGATTACCTTCGCGGTCTGTGTTCTACTGCCGCTCTCGATCTTAACAAAATAGACACCCGTAGCACAGTTCTTCAAACTGAACGAGAATTCACCTGCCCCCTGAACCGTACCGTAATCCATATCCTGAACAAGGCGGCCGCCGGCGTCATAAACAGAGACACGCACCGGTGTCTTTGCATTGAAGTTATATGAAAGTGTATAGGAATTACCCCGTGAGATTCTCGGATAGAGTGCGATATCTGACACAGAGGCGTCTGCGGGTTTTTCCGCCACGCCGGGCCAGTTCCAGTAGCGGTTGTAGGCGGTATCCGCATTAGCCTGTAAATCCGCTAAATTGTCACCACCAACAATCGCAAACGCCGCCACCGCCGAACCACCAGGCGCCAATGTAAACGGACCCGCTGAATTACACGTCGACCAATCATACGCACGATTCGACGAAGGATTCTGAATCGTACCATCCATAAACTTTATCTGGATGCTGTCCTGTAATCCACTGTTCGGATACACATATAAATCATGATCAATCAACGCCAAATTCGCCGCCGGCGTCGAACGCGGCGGATCCAGTATCGCCACCCCGACATACGGCGTCGTCTCATACATCCACGTCAAATTACGCGCCACCTCTGATGAACCCTGATTGTTCGAATAATTGCCAATATCCCAATCCACAAAAATCGCCGCATATAAATCACTCAACGTCGACGAACCCTCGTTGATCATCGAAAACTTCATAATCACAAAATCATTCGCCGTCGCATCATCCCAGGCCCAGGAATACTGCAAACACAAAAGCCCCTGAGGCGTAGGATGGCCTGAATCATCATAACGCGCCGTCGCATACTCATCGAAGTTGTTCGGACCGGGCTCGTACATCTGCACTTTGCCGTCGGGATTGGTCGTGGTCTCCCAGTCAGTGTCGTCCTGTTGGTTCACCTCATAATAGCGGTCCACCACATAATTGGCGTCCGTACCTGCGGCGAACGATGCATAGTAGAGATGATTGGAACCGGTTATCGGATACCAGAAGCCACTACCCTGAACACCGGCGCTGGACATAAAGCCGATCGCACCGTAGCGGGTCACGGTCAGCTTGACATTGCCGCAGTCATGCGTGGCATAGTCCTGGCCCGGATTTCCCACGGTGAGGCTGAAACTCCTTGTCCAGGAACTCTCGGCACAGACGATGTAGAGGTCGAATGCAATCTGATGGCCCACCGGGCATGAAGCAGAAACACTGACATCAAAGGGATCAGAACTGTTGTTCGCGGAATCTCCTGCAGCAATGGTTCCATAGTTGGTCGTTGAATCTGTGACCGTCACATAAGAATCACTGGTACGCAGCGTGGCCTGGGTGTTCGTCGCCGCCTCGCTTCCTGTATTCCTGATGTAGCAGACGATCCCCGCATCTTCACCGGGATCAAGGATGCCGTTGCCGTTACCGCCGACCACTTCAGTATGACTGAGAACAAGATTCGGATTATTCCCCTGTGGTATGGCCTGAAGTGCGGCATAGACATTCAATCTGCCCCAGCCGTAATTATTATTCGGATAAGAACCGCCCTGTGCAGGGTGATCCGCATTATCGAGCAGAATGTTATACAGAGTCCTGTAATCCAGACTCGGATTCTTCTGAAGACAGATCGCGACTGCGCCGGTGACATGAGGGCATGCCATCGAGGTACCGCTCATCTGACCGTAACCACCACCAGGCAGAGATGAACGAACACTCTGTCCAGGTGCTGCAATATCGGGTTTGATCAAATCCCAATCAGGCCTCTCCCAGTACGTGGTATCATTCCAGGGATACTGGTCAGGAGCAGGACCACGGCTTGAATAGTAGTACATATTGTCATTACTGTCAGTACCACCTACACCGGTGACGATCGGAAAATTACCCGGGGTGCCGGCAGTGCCTGAACCAGGGCCGCTGTTACCGATTGAAAAAACCGGATAGATGCCGAGATTACGCCAGTTTTCGCAATCATTCCAGTATTCTGTCGATGTCGTGGCACTCGACCCCCAGGAATTTCCTACGACGACTGCATTCTGACCTGCAAACCACTGGAAACAGTTATGTATCCAGGTCGCCTGTCCAGAACCACTTGAATTAAATGCCTTTGCACATATAAAGTTTGCACCCGGTGCAACCCCGATATCATTGGTGAATGAACCGTTGCCGTCACCGCCGCATGTCGTTCCCATTGTGTGGGTTCCATGACCATGGTCGTCATAAGGAGTACTCTGTCCGTTGACCGCATCATACCAGCCGCCTGTAATCCATTTTCCGGCAAGTGCAGGATGGTTCACATCAACGCCGGTATCCATATTACCCACAATGATTCCGTTGCCATCATATCCATCGTTCCAGCATTGAGGTGCACTTACTATAGAAATGTTCCATTCGGGTGTTCTTACACCGCCGCCGTTATCTTCTTTTTCGATCTTTACGTCGTCAATGGTGATGACGAAATCGTCAATCACATAATCAACATCCTCACGTGCCGCAACCGTCTCGATAATGTCTCTTGTCGCCTTAAAGGTTAAACCGTTGAAAATCCACCAGGTGTTCAAATCCGTGATCTTATCGCCGAGACCTTCAAGGTAGTTCAGCAGGTCGGCCTGCTCTGTTTCTGCAAGGCTCTGCAGGTAAAGAATCTTTTCGGCCTTTGTTGCATTCTCAGATATCATAGACCAATCCGCCTGTTTCTTCATATGAACAATGACCTGAATCGCCTCATTATTCTCCAAGGTGTTCAACTTCTCTGCCAGCTGCGGATGAATGACACCTGCAACGGCGACTGACAGAGTAATGATTAAAGTAAGTATATATTTCATCCCTTCTCTCCTTTCCTTATTTTATGTTGTCCAGCTGGATCAATATATTATCCTTCGTTCTCATCACCTCCTTTCCGTAATACCGACATCTTGTCGGCATTTCATATATACAATATATACTATTCATATGAACAGGGGTACGAAGGAATAAATCAGCCCTGCGCACCCCTGATAAAGCAACTCTATTTAATGAGAATCGCTTTTTGTGTGCGGGAGTAGTCGTCGGTCTCAAAACGGACAAAATAGACACCCGCAGGCACACGACGACCCAGATCATCACGACCATCCCACAACGCCGTGTAATACCCGGGCGCCGCCGCACCACGCACCACTGTCCGCACCAAACGACCAACCGCGTCATAAACACATAAACTCACATCCGCACTCGACGCCAACTGATACTCAATCGTCAAACGCTTGACCACCGGATTCGGATAGACCACTCCCATCATCGTACGTAACGGCAAATCACCACCACCAAGCTCCTCAACACCAGGATTGAGAATGATCCCGAAAAACTTCATGATCGAATCAACCAATGCACGACGCGTCGAAGGCGGAGTACCATCAGTCAACCCACCAAGCTCAAACGATAAACCTACGGTCCGGTACGTAACCGCATCATTCGCAACCCCGCAATCATAACTGTTGTCCGTATCACGGAAGATCAAAAACCCGGTACTGGTCGGCGAAATATGGTCCATCCAGTTGTTCTCACCACCATAACTGAAGTTCATCCCGACTGTAAATGTACCGGTCTGCCCGGCAACCGGACCACAATCTCCTGAACCGTCAGCCGTCGCATTGATCCCGAAAAGCGGACCAAAATCATAACCACCACTGTACAACGGATCATAATACCAGACATCACCGCCTTCCAAGTACATCCGACCACCCTGATTCTGCAGATAATCGGCAAGCGCCGCCGCCTCAGGACTACCACTGCTGATAATGTAGTTGTTCGAATAGATCCCCACAAACACCAATACCGCCTGATA
>DRIG01000088.1 GCA_011052815.1 candidate division WOR-3 bacterium
ATTGCGTTCACAATCATTTCATTTTCACCGAATTTACGGGCGAGTTCGGCTCCGGCGCGGGCGTGAGAACCTTCGACGTTTCCGTCAGCCACTTTACCCAGATCGTGCAGCAGACCGGCTCGTTTCGCTATCATCGGGTCAAGTCCCAATTCCTGCGCAAGCAGCGCCGAAAGATTAGCGACCTCTTTTGAGTGCTGGAGTAGATTCTGACCATAACTCGTTCGATACTTCATCTTACCGAGATACTTTATTATTTCCGGAACAAAACCGATAATGCCCATTTCCAGGGTCACTTCTTCACCAGTGCTCTTGATTACATTGTTTATTTCATTACGTGCATCTTTAATCACCTCTTCGATACGTGTGGGGTGGATTCTACCGTCGGAGATCAACTTTTCCATTGCAAGACGAGCCACTTCACGACGTATCGGGTCGAAGCAGGAGAGTGAAATCGTTTCAGGCGTATCATCGATGATGACTTCAACACCGGTGAGATTTTCAAACGCCCGTATGTTCCGTCCTTCCCGACCGATGATTCTTCCTTTCATTTCATCGGAAGGAATGGGCACGACCGATATTGTGGTTTCGGCGGTATGGGAAGTGGCACAGCGCTGGATCACCTGGAGGATGATCTCCCGGGCAGTGGCTTCGGCTTTTTCTTTCGCTTCTTCTCTGATTTGATTTATCAAAGCTGCTGCCTCGTGCCGTGCTTCCGCTTCAAGATTCTTCATCAACGCCTTCTTGGCTTCTTCTTTTGAGAGCGTGGCGATTTTCTGAAGCGCTTCATTCTGTTCCTTGATCATCTGGTCAAGCCGCTCTGACTTTGCATGTATTATCCGTTCTTTATTTTGAAGATTGTGCTCTTTTGTAAGAAGCTCTTTTTCCTTGTCCACGATCAGATGTTCTCTTCTTTCTAAAACCATCTCCTTCTCCACGAGCCGTTTCTCTGCTTTTTCAATCTCTTTTCTACGGGATGCGGTTTCTTTTTCGAACTTCAGCTTTTCCTGATACCACTGTTCTTTGGCGGTTATTTCAGAAGATTTACGATATGTCTCGGCTTCTTTTTTTGCTTCCTCGATTATTTTTGCGGCTTCCAGGGAAGCGTGAGCCAATTTTGCTTTACCGAATCTCAGGTAAAAATAGATGATTAACGTAGCGGCAACTATTACAATGCCGATACCGATTAAAATTCCGATAGTCATAAAAACTCCTTTTTGTAAACGCCCCCGCCGGTGCCGTGTGGGCATAAGTCTCTGAACCCAGGTTTAAGGTGGGCGCCTGTCAGCTATAAGAAAATCCTTATAACTGAACTGAGCTCCCTACAGATGGGTGTTGGCTCAAGACTAAGTACCCATCACGAGCACGGCAGAGACGAATTAAGGAACTGCTTCATCCAATTTAAGGATTAGAGATCTAATCCTCTCTTCCATTTCAGCGATTTTTTTCTTGTGCTGACTTTCGCGGCGTTGATAGTCGTCAACCAGATTCAAACAGGCAAGTACCGCTATTTTTGTAGTCGACGGCAGAGGAAATTCTCTATGTATTTCCTTCATCTTCGCATCGACGATCTCAGCAACTTCCTTTATTCGCTCAGGATCTAAATCGTCGGAAATGACCCGATAGTCATTTCCGAAGATGGTTACAACAACTTCGTTCTTTTTCAAATTAGACCTCACTACTGCTCGTTAAAAAATTTTTAAATGAGCAGTTTATCAATTTTTTCAATCAAACCCTCAATCTTTTCCTGTACTTCTTTATCTCTTTCCTTAAGACGGGCGTTTTCATCTTCTGCTTCTTCAACCCGCTGCTTAAGTTCGCTAATTAACAAAATCAGTTTATTGACTTTCTCTTCGAGTTTATTTAATTCGTCCAAACTTACTCCTTTTTCCTTAGTTTAGCATCGACTTTTTTTGATAATTTTTCTTCAATGCGTTTGACAAAAGCGTCCACTTCAGAATCGGTAAGGGTTCGATCTGGAGATCTGAAATAGAGACGAAAACCAAGATTTTTTTTGTCCGCCGGAAGATTTTTCCCTTTATAGTAATCGAAAAGAATGACTTTTTCCAGAATCGGGCCTCCGACTTCAGTAATCATTTCAATGAGACGGGGTACTTCGACCCCGATATCGACCAGAAAGGAAAGGTCCCTTGTGTTTGCAGGATATTTCGCCGGTGGGATGTAATAGGTTTCAGTAATCAATTTCAGGATTTTTTCGAGGTGCAGTTCAGCGTAATAGTAAGGCGATTTACAGAGAGTGCTTTCAATGCATCCGACAAATCCCAGTTCTTTCCCGGCTAACTGGACAGCCGCCGCCTGACTGAATCCTCTTTTCGTCACTTCGGTGAATTGGATTTCTTTTATGTGGAGGAGTTTGAAGATGCTTTCAACGATACCTTTGGCATCGTAGTAGTCGATGACTTCACCTCTTTTATTCCAGAAATCAGGATATTGTTCACCGCCGACGATCAGTCCCAATCTCCTTTCCTGGAATGGATCTTCAGGAAGCAGGATGTTTCCTATTTCGAAGAATCGTAAGGACCTGTTTCCTTTTGAGAGATTATAATTTACACAGTCCAAAAGACCGAAAAAGAGCGTCGGCCGCAGGGCGTCGAAACGCTCGTTCAAAGGATTTTTTATTGTTACGAATTTATCAAAGCCAGATTTTAAGAGTCTTGAACTGGCTGTTAATGAAAGGGTATAGGCTTCACTATATCCCTGTCCCAGAAGGTAGTTCTTTACGTTGTTTTCATACATACGCATTCTGTCTATTTTGACACGCCCTCCCCATCTTTGAGGCATTGTTTCGGGAATCTTCATGTAACCGAAAACCCTTGCAACTTCTTCATAAATATCTTCTTCAATGCGTAAGTCACGCCGATAGTGCGGTATTCGGGCGAGGAGTTTTCCTCTGCCGCTGACCTGAATATCAATTTTCTTTAGTAATGATTTCACCTGATCAGAGGTAAGAGCCAGAGAAAGTATTTTGTTTAATCGGTCGAGGGAGAATTTAATCCTCACTGCTTTGCCTTTTTCACCCTCACCGAGAAACTCCTGTTCTTTTGCAGAAGCATATCTTTTGAACAGTTCACCACTCCGTAAAGAGGCTTTATCCACCGCCGAGATGTCGGCTCCACGCTCAAAGCGTATAGAGGCTTCTGTTATCAGACCCAGCCGTCGTGAGGTGTGTGCGATGTACTTGGGGTCAAAATAGGCGCTTTCGAGGAGAACCCGTTTGGTGTTTTCGGTTATCTGCGCACATCGGGCACCGATGATTCCGGCAAGGGCGATGGGTCCATTATCATCGGCGATGATCAGATCATCCCTGGTAAGGGTTAATTTGGTTCCTTCCAAAGTCGTGAATTCTTCACCGGATTTCGCCTTTCTGATTATGATCCCGCCCTTTAACAGATCGAGGTCGAAAGGATGCAGGGGTTGGCCGGTTAAGAGCATTATAATATTTGTGATATCCACGATATTATTCACATGGCTCATTCCCATACAATGCAGACGCCATTTCATCCAGAATGGTGATTCCTTGACTTCGACATTGTTGAAGATCCTTGCAGTATATCTCGGGCATCCTGTCAGGTTTTTTATCTCTATTTTAAAAGAGCCTCTTCGGTTTGTCTGTTTTGAAGCATACAACAACCTGTCCGCCGCAGGACGTACCGCTTTATTGATATTCAATCCCACAGCCATTTCGCGCGCGATGCCCTCAACAGAAAGCCAATCCGGACGATTCGGCGTAGTGCTCATATCAAGTACTAAATCATCAAAAAAATCTTTAAATAACGCTCCTGGTTTTCCTCGTTCCAGGATAATGACACCGGTCGAGCTTTCAGCTAATCCCAGTTCTTGCTCGCTGATTAAAACTCCCTCGGATTTGACACCCTTAAAGTTTTTTTCTTTGATTGTCTGTTCATTGAATTTTATACCTGCAGGTCCGACGAGTACAAGATCGCCTTTTTTTACGTTTTTGGCGGCGGTGACGATTTGGAGTCTTTTATTCAATTTCACCTGCAGAATCGTTAAATTACCAAGGGTCGGATGAGGGGTAAGCCTCTCTATCCTTCCGATCCTTAAATCAGGAGGAGCAAGAGAGGTGACCTCTTCAACTTCCAATCCGAGATTCAGCGAGATGCGTTTCAGTCTCTCCACCTCTAATTTTTTGCCGAGTAATTCTTCAAGCCATTTGACTGTTATCAACATCAGAACTGCTCCAGAAATCTGATATCATTATTATAAAAAGCCCTGATATCATCAATCACATACTTGATCATCGCAACACGTTCTACGCCCATACCCAGGGCGTATCCGGAATATTTTTTCGGTGAAATCTTGACGTTTTTCAAAACCTGAGGATGGACCATACCACAACCCAGCATCTCGAGCCAGCCGCTGTATCCGCAGACCGAACAGCCGCTACCGCCACACACCGCACATCTTATCGCCAGTTCGCCTGATGGTTCGGTAAACGGAAAGAACGAGGGTCTGAGTTGATACTTTGTTTTAGGACCAAAGATGAATTTCACGAATTCACTTAAGATCCACTTCAATTCGCCGAAAGATACATCCCTGTCCACATATAACGCTTCAACCTGATGAAAGACAGGTGAATGGCTGGCGTCAAACGGGTCGTATCGGTAACACCTGCCCGGACAGATGATTTTTATGGGCGGTTTTTGTTTTTCCATGACCCTGATCTGAACAGGAGAGGTGTGGCTGCGCAGGAGAAGGTCTCCTTTTATGTAGAAACTTGAAAACATATCCCGTGCCGGATGGTCTTTGGGAATGTTGAGCGCCTCGAAGTTATACCAGTCATATTCGATTTCCGGACCAGTGGCGATACTGAACCCGAAGTTTGTGAAAAAAGTTACGATTTCACTGAAGATTTTCGATAAAGGATGTGCATAGCCCACAGGTGGTGTTCTTCCGGGCAAGAGCATTTCGAACTTCTTCCCGGATTCAGACGTGTACTTGCTAAGGCGGGTGTTCAATTCCTGGTTGAGTTCTTTCTTTAATTTATTGATTTCGTTGCCGTAGAGTTTTCTCTTTTCGACCGGAAGACGGACGATTTCCTTGAAAAGTCTGTTTACTTCACCTTTTCTTCCCAAAAATTTAATCCGTATCTCTTCAAGACTCTTTTTATCAGCCGCATCTTTTAATGCTTCCTGAATCTTCTTCTTTAATATGTTGAGTTTCTCTTCCATGCTATTTTTTTGATTCGGGCTGTTCCTCATTTCTGCACAGATCAACGAGGGCATTGAATTGTTCAGGATGTTCGTAAGCGAGTGCCGCGAGTGTTTTTCGGTCGAGTTCAATATTGAGCTTTTTCAGGGCGTGTATAAACTGGGAATATTTCATGTTTTGACTTCTTAACGCAGCATTGATTCTGGTTATCCACAATGCTCTGAACACACGTTTTTTTCGTTTCCGTTCTCGATAGGCTGAAAGCCATGCCTTCATGACCGCGACCCGGGCCGTCTTGTATAGCTTATGCCGGGCGCCCCAATAGCCCTTTGCCTGTTTCAGCCATTTTTTCCGTCTTTTTCTTGTAACTGGCACATTTTTTGTTCTGGGCATAATCTTGCTCCTTTATTAAAGTATAATCAATTTAAAAAATTTGTCAATTATGGTTAAACTAAACCTTTAAGTCTTTTTTTGTCGGCTTTGGACACCTTGGCTGCTTGACGAAGTCTCCTCTTTCTTTTCTTTGATTTAGAGGTAAGAAGATGCCCTTTACCGGCTTTTCTTCTTGTTATTACCCCACTCTTCCTCTTTTTTACTCTTTTCGCCCAGCCTCTTTTGGTTTTTTGTTTAGCCATTTATTATCTCCTTTTCTTTTCTGGAAGAAATGTGACGTGGATGATATTATGTTCCCGCTTGATCGGATTTTCCATCTTTCCTAATCCCTCAATATCCGTAGCGACTTTTTCCAGCACTTTGAAACCGAGGTCTGCATGCAGCATTTCTCTTCCTCTGAGTCGTAGAGTTACTTTCACTCGATCTCCGTCAGTGAGGAATTCCTTGATTTTCGCGAGTTTGACCTGATAGTCATGTTCACTTATCTTCAACGACATCCTCATTCCTCTGCCGGTTGTACGATGCTGATGTTTACGGGACGCCCGTTCCTGCCGCTTCTTTTCATACACGTATTTACCGAAATCCATTATTTTACACACCGGCGGATTGGCGTTCGGTGCGACTTCAACCAGGTCCAATTTTCGTTCGTTAGCCATACGCATCGCTTCTTTTATGTGGAATTCGCCAAGAACCTCTCCTTTTTCACTGATTAATTTTACTCTTTGTGCCCTGATGTGTCGATTTGCTCTCGGTAAATTTTTAATTTGCACCTCCTATTTCTTTTTTTATTAAATTAAAAAATTCCTTTAAGTTCATCTCTCCCAGGTTACCCTCACCCCTTTTTCGGACCGAGATGGTGTTATTCTCCACCTCTTTTTTACCGACCACGAGGATGTAGGGGATTTTTTGCAGTTCAGCTTCTCTTATTCGGTAATTTATTTTATCTGATTTTTCATTGAGCTCCACGCGGAGTTTTCTGCGTTCACATTTTTTATATATCTTTTCAGCGTACTTGTTCTGTTTATTGGTTATGGGCATGACCGAGACCTGAATCGGCGCCAGCCAGAGCGGAAAGGCACCTTTATAGTGTTCAATGAGACAGCCCATAAACCGTTCCAGGGAGCCGTAGATCGCCCGATGGATGGCGACGACTTCTTTATGTTGACCGTCCTTATCCATATACTCAATATGAAATCTCTTTGGTAGATTGAAGTCAAACTGGATGGTTGTCGCCTGCCACCTGCGGCCCAGTGCATCGAGCAGTTTGATATCTATCTTGGGTCCGTAAAAAACGGCTTCCCCTTCCTGTTTTTTATAGGGTATCCCGACTCTTTTCAATGCCGAGATCAGACCGTTTTCAGCACGTTCCCATTCTTTGTCGGTTCCCAAATACTTTTTCTTTGATTTCGGGTCCCGGACAGAAAGCTCGACGTCGAATTTTTCAAAACCGAATTTACGCAGGATTTTCAGACTCAATTCCAGCACTTTTACCAATTCATCTTCAATCTGTTCAGGTTGACAGAAGATATGGGCGTCGTCGATCGTAATGCCGCGTACCCTCAAAAGGCCGTGAAGTGTGCCGGAAAGCTCATTGCGGTATACCTGTCCCAGTTCAGCGAATTTTATCGGCAGTTCTTTATAGCTGCGCAGTTTTGATTTGTATATCAGAATATGTCCTGGACAGTTCATCGGTTTAAGGATGTATTCTTCTTTGTCCACCGGTAGCACGAACATATTTTCCCTGTAATAATCGTAATGGCCTGATTGATGCCAGAGATGGCCCCGGGCGATGTGGGGGGTTGATACAAGCTGATAGCCCGCGGCAATGTGTTCGTTTATCCAGTAATCCTCGATAACTCTTTTTACAACCGCCCCTTTTGGATGCCAGTAGATTAGTCCGGCGCCTGCCTGTTCAAAGATGGAAAAGAGTTCTAACTCGGCTCCCAGTTTCCGATGGTCTCTTTTCTTTGCTTCTTCGAGTTTATTGAGAAAATCATTTAACTCTTCGCGGGAAGGAAATGCAATACCGTAAATTCGCGAAAGCATGGGTTGATTCACATCACCACGCCAGTAAGCGCCGGCGATACTCAGTAATTTAAACGCCCGGATATAGCCGGTACTGGGTACGTGTGGTCCACGGCAGAGATCGACAAAATCACCGTTTCGATAAAGGCTTATTTCTTCGTCCTCGATTTCCTTAACCAGCTCGACTTTATAGGATTCATTGCGGCGGTTGAAGAATTCAAGGATCGCTTCTTTTTTCATTATAATTCTTTCAAAAGGTATATCCTGCTTAATGATTTCCGCCATCTTTTTCTCTATTTCTCCCAGAATTTCAGGAGAAAAAGGTGTCTTTGTTTCAAAATCATAATAAAATCCCTGATCAATGGCCGGCCCTATCGCCAGTTTGGCGTCAGGGAATAAAGTCTTCACTGCCATTGCCATAATGTGGGAGGCTGAATGCCAGTAGATCTTTTTTCCCTGTTCACTTGAGAAATCGAGCAGTTCAATCCTGCATTCTTCGGTGATTTCAGCAGCAAGGTCCTGAAGTTCACCGTTAACGAGCGCGGCGATGACGTCTTTGTTCTTAACCAGCTCTTTAATCGGTGTCCCTTTTGCTACTTTTTTATTCTTTTTATTCAGCCTTACCTTTATCATGAAACAATTATAGATTATTTTTTTAATTTGTCAAGGGCAGGGGAGTGTCGGGTAGTGTCCAAAATTGTGTGTAAATTTTTCTTGAAAGAAATAAAAAATGGGATCAGGTCTTCTGGACATTTTTTCCTTATTGCATTATCAATGTAGATATTTGACCCCAGTCAACCGCTGCTTGGGCACTTGTCAAGAATGTTGTGTATGAGTATAATTATCCGGGGATCCGATTTCATGAATCCTTGGGGTAAGATTGTTTGGTTTTTCTGGTTCTGGAATTGGGTCCCATTTGTTTATAGTTTTTGGCTGCTGCGGCCATTTCTTGTGCGGCTTTTTTGAGTTCGGTTCTTAAGTCACCGTCAGTTTCTCTGAATTTTAAACGATGGCTCTGAAGCAATTTATATTCGTGGGCTTTAAAGTAGGTATTGGCTGTGTTCCATTTACCTTTTTGAAGGCGTTCCAGTTGTAAAATGATATTTATTCCCAGCACTTCTTCGCTCTGGAAAAAACCGCTCATATGTTGTCGAATCCATTCCAGACGGCGGTGGAAGTTCTCGGAGATATTGGTCGTGTAAATAAATCTGCGGATCGTTTCTCCGACACGCCGTCACGCTCTACGCTTTACTTGCTACTCACTATTCTTTCCGCTCGCTCAAGCACCCTCTTTGCCTCCTCTGTCCTTCCTCTCTTCATCAATTCATTCGCGAAAGCCTTTACTTCCTTCTCATAACTGAAAAGGATTTCAAGCCTTTTATCATCCGACCAGTCATCATACATCTTACGGAATGGCTTACCACGAAAGAGTTTGAATGCCCTTAAGAATTCCCTCTTTGCAAGTCCCCACTCACCTGCATGCAAAAGCGCCTTTGCTCTTGTAATGGTTTCTTTATAGTATTGATAATCGGTTGTAATATATCCCTTGAAGTGAAGAAATCCTTGTTTTATTGAAAGTGTATCAGGAGGTAGTTTGAGATATCTTCGAAGGTTATATAAAAGATGAGAAAGTGAACCTTTTGGGTCTTTTGCAGTGGACCAGAAATTTCTATATATTGATTCCAATTCTATCTTTTTCTTGATACTGAGATGAATAATGAGACTTGCATATATCGGTGTGGGGTTATCTCGTAGTTTTACGCCATTTCGGTAAATCCTTACAGATCCTAAAAATTTTATGTAGTAAACAGGGATATTTTTTTGGAAGATAGGAAGCTTTAATAATGCCTTAGGTAATCCCGTAGGTTTACCTTTGGCAATGAGTTTATTAATAGGTTCAGGGAAGAAGAAGACTAATCGGTGGAAAAACCCCATAAGGTGTTGAG
>DRIG01000089.1 GCA_011052815.1 candidate division WOR-3 bacterium
AAGAATGTTCTTTATTGACCGAGTTCTTTAACCAGGATACGACTTTACGCATTCCCGACAGCATAAGTATAGATACTCTTTTTCAAGAGCCGTTGATTGAAGAGAAGATATTAATGTTAAAAGAAGAGATAGGCGGGTATTATGCTCTTGATTCCATCCTTGCCGGGATATTGCTGAAAGAGGGCAGGATAGAGGAGGCATTCAAAGTTATTATACCGTATCTGGAATACAAAAATGCGGTCGCCTATTGCCGTACGGTGAGAGCGAGAAAATATTACCAGGATGGTGATTATGAATCAGCAGCGAACGATATTATTCTTTCGCAGACAAAGGAACCGGAATTACTGTTGATGCTGGCTGATGCATTGACGGTGCTTGGTGAAAATCCGCTTTTCCTGTATGATGATATTTCAGCCACGGCTGAAGACACATTGATTATTGCAAAGGTCAGAAAGAATTTGATGGTCTGGAATTTCATGCACGGAGACTATGATGAGGTTGTGAAACAAGGGATGGAGTTTGCTCGGGATGATACAAGTCTGATACGACTTTATCTCTACAGCCTCGCACGCACCGGCAAGAAGGCGACGGCTGATTCCCTTTTTTGTCAGTTTTTCAATGCTGTGGATTACAGATTGTTGAATTACTACGGTGAATTTCTAATAGAGCAGAAAAGATATAGTACAGCGAGAGTATATTACGATTCAATCATTGATTCCTTACAGGAAACTGCAGCGGCGGAACTGTATTTCAACTGGGCGCTGGTGCCGTTTTTAGAAGGCGAGATTGATACGGCGTATGAAAGATTTATTTCTTTTATGTCTCAGTTTAAAGATGATGAAAAATATTACAGGGCGGCTTTCAAGATCGCCACGATAAAGTATTTGAAACAGGAATTTGATTCCGCCGTATACTATTACAAAATCGCCGCGGAGGATGATTCCCTTTGTCTGGATGCTCTGCAGAATCAATTGATATGCTATAAAAAGGCAGGTGACTGGAAAAAGGTGATAGAATCAGGAAATGAGCTCATTCCTTTTCTTACCGAAGAGGAAGAGGCCGGTGATTATTTTGAAATAGGATACGCGTATCTGCGCAGCGGTAAATTAAGAAACGCAATTGATTATTTGAAAAGAGCTGCCGAATTAGACCCTTCTCCTGAATTTCATTACTGGCTTGGTGAAGCGTATTTAGCCAAGGGTGATTTTATAAGATCCCTGTATCAATATCAGAAGATTATCGAACTCTATCCCCGTGATGAGATGTGGACGCCGACTGCTCATTATAAGAAGGGTATTGTTCTGGAGTTTATGGATGAGGTTGATGAAGCCAAAAAAGTATATCGTGCGATTATAAAGAAACGTGGACGGGATGACACGTGGGGTATTGAAGCGCAGAAACGGCTGGAGGCGCTGGAATGAAAAGTTATTCTCAACGGTTGATGCCTAAAGGCTGTGGAGGTTTGTATGGATTTTTATTCTGTTTATTTCTAATCATTTCCTGTTGCGGCTATTCAACACGTTCTCTGCTGCCCGGCTATATGAAACGGGTTCACATAAAGCTTTTCGAGAATAAAACCTTGAAGCCCGGGCTAGATGAGGCGGCGACAACGAGCGTGATTGAGGCGTTCCGCAGCGGTTCTGGTTTGCAGATCGTCAGTGAGCGTGACGCGGATATCGTCGTTGAAGGTGAAGTCGTCGGTTTTTCAAAAACCCCGTATACCTATACCGGAACTCAAACCGTGCTTGAGTATAAAATTACGGTGAAATTTGCGGTTCGCTGTGTTGATCGGGTTAAGAATGAGGTCTTCTGGGAAGGCGATGTTGCCGACTGGACGACATTCGAGACCGATGAAGATGCAGCCGTAAAAGAGGCGGTGAAGAAAACGGCGGAGAGATTGGTTAATACTATTCTAACCAACTGGTAGTTTATTCGTTTTATATTTTAATAAAAGGAGTATTGTATGAAAAGAAAATCGGTGGAAATCAATGATTTATATAAATTAAAATTTTTAAGGGAGATCACTTTATCTCCTGATGGAGAAAGGGTCGCTTATACTGTGGAATGGCTTGATAAGGGTAAAAACAGATATTACTCAAATCTCTATGTCGTTACAAAGGACCGGAAAAATCATCGTTTTATCGGAGGCAACAAAGACATAAAGAGACCGCGTTGGTCGCCGGACGGCAGATATATTTCTTTTATACTGACCGAGAAGAAGCAGAACGAGATGAAACAGAATATCTGGGTGATTCCCGCAGATGGCGGAGAGGCGTATCCTGTAACCGATGTGAAAGGGACTTTTGGCAACTATGTATGGTCGCCGGACAGCAAAAAGATTATCTGCGACTTTACAGTCAAGAAGGAAGACCGGGAAAGAGTGCCGGAAAGAGGGAAACCGCCTCTCTATTACCACATAAAAGAAGCATGGTATAAACTGGACGGCAGGGGTATTTTGCCGGAAGAAAAACCTCACATCTGGAAAATAACCGTAGCGACGGGAAAGATGCAGCAGTTGACTTTCGGCGAAAACGGCGATCAGGAGCCCGCAATATCTTCGGATGGTAAAAAGATTGTTTTCATCTCGAATCGACAAAAAGACCGGGTTGAGAAGATGCTTTATCTGGATATCTTTGTGGTTGACATTGATGGCA
>DRIG01000090.1 GCA_011052815.1 candidate division WOR-3 bacterium
TCCTTACGACCCTGGATCCGAAATTTACCTATGCCTATACACTCGGCGGGCTGATGCTCACTCATGACGCGCAAAATCCCGATCAGGCACGGAGATTACTTAAAAAAGGAATAATACAGAATCCTGATGACTGGCGCCTTCCCTTTATGTACGGTTTTATTCACTATGTCTTTTTGAGGGAATATCTTATCGCAAAGACCTATTTTCGTATTGCGGCGTTCAAACCAGGGGCGCCTGATACGCCCAAACGCTGGGCGGCATTCGTCACTTATTTCAAGATGGGGGATTTAAGAGCCAGCCTTGCCCTGTGGACCGACCTCTACAATAACACAGAAAATCCTGAAGAAAAAGCGATCGCCGAATATTATATTAAAAAAATAAAGATGAAGATAGATATAGAATTTTTGAACGATAAAATAAAAATTTTCGAAGAAAAGACAGGAAGGAAACCATATAGATTAAAAGAGCTTATCATATATAATATAATAGATTCGCTTCCTTCAGAACCCCATAATGAAAAGTATATATTGAAAAAAGGCTGGGCACATTCGACCTGGCAGGATAAGTTCAGCCGATGAATAAAATATTCTGCAGCTTATTTTTCTGAAGAAGATTTGAAATTACCGAATTTTTTTCTTAAACCATCGACCATCCGATTGAAACTCTCGGCGACATCGTGGATTTCATCGTTCTTTCTGAATTTCAATCTGACCGAAAGATCTCCTTCACCGACCTGTTCCATCGCCTTTTTAAGGCTGTAAAGAGGTCCAGCAGTGCGGTGTGAGATGAATATAACCACGATATAAGATAATGCAAGCAGAATAAAGATAACCGGAATTACAATCACCAGCGGTTTGAATGACAGGTTGATCAGTTCCATACCACGGGGGAAATAACCGGTCTGTTCGATCTTTCTGATGATTGTGGATAAAAGAAAATAATGGGTCACAAATATCGAAATAAATATTATTATAAAAATTATTGTGAGTGCAAAGATAATCGCACCATATTGATATTTTTTGTTGATGATATATTTCTTTCTCAACCTTTTCATTTCATCATCTTCCTCAATTTCTCCACCATCTCATTAAAGGTATCCGCGATATCGTGGATTGCATCATAATTACGGAATTTAAGTTTAACGGAAAAATCACCTTCACCCACTTTCTTCATATACATTTTTAATCGGTATAAAGGACCGGCTATTTTGTGGGAGATGAAAATCACGACCCCACATAAAATGAATAATATTATCGGTACAGTAATTATCAAAGGTTTAAAAGAGGCATATATGAGCTCTTTCCCGGTCGGTGGGTGACCATACTTTGCGGTGAAATCAACGATTGAAGAAAGAAGAAAATAATGGGTGACAAAGGTTGTAATCAGGGTGGCGGCGAGCACAATCCCGAGTAATACACCGAGAAGACGGAATTGATACTTTTTATGGATGATATACTTTTTTCTGCGGAACTTCATTGCATCTTATTAAGGTAATGTCAGAGGGATTGGGTCATGACAACCAAACCCAGTGACCCGGTAAGAGTATGCCGGTTGACCAGCGCCACTCGGCGTTGTTCCATCAAGTTGATAAGAAGAATAATAAACACAACCCTGGGGACCCCCTGGAGGTCCAGGAGGGACAGGAGGAAAACCTACGAGTAAGTTATCAACCACATTATTGGCAGGCATAAAGGGATTTTTAAAACCCGGATGGGGTTTTAACAAAGCATCCTGAGGAAACGGGGGGACCCTTACACCAGCGGCTAAGGACATATTACCGGTATTGCCTATAATATTCGGAGCAACCTGATTGATTCTTGTATCTAAATCCCCAGGATATATACCACCTGAGAGAGTGGAGAATTCCTCGACTGACATATGAACTGAGTGCATATTAGACTTGACACTCGCTTCAAGAGCTCGATTCCTTAAAGCGATATAATTAGGGACGGCGATCGATACGATGATACCGATAATCACCACCACGACCATCAGCTCGATTAAGGTAAAACCACGCATTGTTTTTCTTTTATTCATGATTTGATGACATCTGAAAATAGAGTAGAAAACTGGGGTGAGAATCTTTTAAGAATTCTCACCCCAGTTGTTAACAAAGGAACTCCTGATTATTGACCTGATGACAATACCAGTGGTAGCAGGTCGTCAACACCATCACCATTTATCTGATAACTGACTGCATCACCAGCCAGGTTAGTAACAGCGCCGGTAACATCATACGCTTCATAACCCACTGTTCCTGAAGTCGCAGCTGCATGAGCAGCGATACACGGCGTCTGGAAAGTATTGTTTGCGCCAACAATCGGATTATGCATGGTCTGGGGCAAAAGAATATTCGGTGGAGTCGGATTTCCATTAGCAACACCGCCGATTGACCTGGGGTCATTGGCGAGCGGATCACCTGCTCCATAAACAGCAGTCCTTACCGCACCAACTGTCATCGCAAAATCACACGCATAGAGGCCTTCAGTTATGGTACTGAAATCCTCAGCTGCTAACTGGCATGTATGCATATTATTCTTTGTTGAGGCTTCTTTTGCCCTCTTCTGCATACTGATGAAGTTCGGAATGGCGATTGCGGCCAAAATACCGATAATCACCACCACGACCATCAGCTCGATTAAGGTAAAACCTTTTCTCATTTTTTCCTCCTTGAAATATTATAAATTTTTTTATTTACGTCTGTGCCCCGTCGTTCTGTAAGGTTATATTTTATTATAACCCTTTTTCAATCTTCAGGCTTTAGGGCACAATCAAAAGTTCCTGTAAAGCCCTTTTATGAATCCTATCCATATTTTTAATTTTGTCAATAGATAAGTTGAGAAAGATCGCCACTATATTAATATGCAAAATCCGTGCCAGAATAAACGAAAAAAGGTCTTTGAATTTAAAGACTTTTTTTCCGGCGGTGTCTCACTTAAAATTATCCGTCTCATTTTGAGACACTTAAGTCTCGGAGCCACCTTTCAACCCCTGACATCGGTGAAAATGTATATATCACTTCTTTTTTCGTTTTTTTGGCGCCTGATATTTTTTGAGTTTTCGATACAGAGTAGCCCTGCCCACTCCGAGAATCTTCGCCGCCCTGGTCACACTGCCGTCGCACTCTTTTAAAACCCGCCTGATCTCTTCATCCTGGAGTTCATCAAGGCTCCTCCCCTTTTCTGTTTCGGCACCGGGCAGGCCCAGATGCTGGGGTTTTATAAAATAGGTGTCACTCAGAATAACCGCCCGCTCCACCACATGCTTCAGTTCCCTGATATTACCGGGCCAGGAATATGACTTCAAGAACTCCAGTGTCTTCTGGGAAAACTTCTTCTCTCCTAAATTCTCTTTTTCACAAACCTCCTGAAGAAAGAATCTGGCGAGCAACGGGATGTCTTCGCGGCGCTGCCTTAAAGGAGGCAGCACAATCGGGATGACATTCAAACGGTAATAGAGGTCTTCACGAAATCGACCGCTCTTCACTTCTTCCATCAAATCTTTATTGGTGGCGGCGATCAACCGCACATCAACGGATATGGGCTTTGTGTCGCCGAGCGGCACGATCGTCTTCTCTTCCAGAAACCGCAGCAGTTTCATCTGAATCGTCGAAGGAGCGTCGCCGATCTCATCGAGGAAAAAAGTTCCTTTATGAGCGACCTTGAACAGACCCTCTTTATCCGCTGACGCACCGGTAAACGCACCCTTTTTATAGCCGAAGAGTTCGCTCTCAAGCAGGGTCTCGGGAAGCGCGGCGCAGGAGATACTTACAAATTTACCTTCGGCGCGCTTTGAACGGTTGTGGAGTTCCCGGGCGATAAGTTCCTTCCCAGTACCGGATTCACCGAGGATGAGCACCGTCGTATCAGTTCCTGCAATCTTGTCCACGAGTTCCATAACGTTCTTGATCTGTCTGCTTTCCCCGATTATCTTATACGAAACCGATTCTTTCTTCTTTAAATTCGCCTTGATCCGCATCACGAGTTCGTCGATTGCAAAGGGCTTCAGGATGTAATCACTCGCCCGGTCGCGCAGCGCATTGATTGCTGATTCCATAGAGCCGTACGCCGTGATGAAGATCAAAGGGAGTTCAGGATAGATTCTTCTGACCTTTCGCAGGAACTCAAAACCGTCCATATCCGGCATGCGGATGTCACTCACAATACAATCGAATCGTTCCTGTTTGATCTTTCTCACCGCCTCGTCCGGTTCTGTAGTGGAAAAAACTCTGTAGCCTTTTTGTTCCAGGGCGTAAGAGAGCCACTTTATAAGACTCTCTTCATCGTCGAGCAACAAAATCCTCGGTTTACTCATATAATCGACAGACCTTTAATACGCTATTTTTTCCTCTTTGCAAAGAGTTCTCTGATCGACAATTTTATCTCGGGAATAAACTTTATCTCTTTAAGGTCACCTCTTTTTCTCAAGGAGGTCTTTAAATCAAATGTAATCAATCCCACTCTGTGTATCGGTAACTTCAGCAAAAAGGAAAAACCGTGTTCGGTCACCCCTTCAAGATACCATGGATTGAAATAATAGTCAAAGGCATATACTTTTTTCGCAAATGTAAGTTTAAACCGATTGGGTGATGTATGATCGTCTCCGTCCCAGAATGAATGTTCAAAAGCAGCGGTGATTCTGATGTCGGCGATCGTAGGGCTGATCACACCGACCAGCATTCTCTCGGCAAGTCCAATGGTCGTATCTCCGTCTGCATCCTCCACAACCAGTTCTCCACCGGCTTCATAAGATAAAAAGAGCGGTTTTATCTTGATCCCGCCGCAGAATATTCTGCCTGAATACTTGTATAAGAACGTATCCGCGATGCTGTAATCACCGATGTAATAGTTCCACACCTCACAGGCATTCCCAAAGAGATAAGAGCCACGCAGGGCGACCTGACCGATGCCGAAATGCCAGCCGACGTCAAGATACGCCTCTTCAACACCGCCGTCGCCCATTACATGGAGTTCAAGAGACGACCGCTGTGAATAGATGTCAAACGACTGGGAAAATCGCTCACAATTACCCACTCCGAAGATGATTCCTTTAACCACGGGAACAGCTATTCTGAAATTAAAGGGATTGGTACGGAACAGGCCGCGGAAATCAGAATCCTCACTGAGGATGTTGAACTCCGGCTGCATGGTGAATTCAATCTGCGCCAAACGCGTGGTTGAAAAAAACGGCTCACGGAAAATACTTACATCTTCACCGACTCCGCCCAGCGAGAAGATCGATGCGTTGACGACCGCCAATAGAACCGCACTTATCATCCTATCTTCCTCCAGGTGGTGAAACATAACCGACGGTGAGTCTATGGGAACCGTCGACGATCTTGAAATTGGCGAGGTCGTAATTTTCCGGAGTGAGTATTATGAAGAAACCAAAATTGGAATCCGGATGCTCGATGATCCGCTGGATGTGTCTCACAATATCGATCTTAAAAATAGTGTCAGTAACCGCAAATTTATCAATGGCGATGAAAGAACCGGTCGGCGTATCGAAATCATCGATCGGCTCGAGCAGTTCTTTTATCCCGATCTCCACGGAATCACGCATTGCAAAATATTTCTCAATCCGGAAACTGAGTTCGGCGTAGATCGCCCGCTTATCGAGCAGCAGTGAATCAAAAACAAACTTGGCGTAATTTCGAAACGGCACTCCGGAACCGAGCCAGTTTTCGATGTAGAACGGTTCAGGTCCTCTCATTATGTGGCAGTCGGCGTCAAGCACGATCGGTGTAACCTCGTTGTTCTTCTCGAGGATGAACTGCGGACCCGTGCCGCTCTCTTTTGAAGAGAAATAGGCAAACCCGGATTCTTCAGGAATGAGGATCAGACCCTCAACTGCTCTGATCTCTTCCAGCTCAAGGTAATTGAACCTCACCACCACGGAATCACCTGTGATCTCGGCGAGCCGCAGGGAATCTTCTTTGAAATCTCCGCCTGCACTGTCCCACCAGTCGGTCTCTGTTCTTAAATACCAGTTGGCTTCCGCTTCATTGAATTCATGTTCCACCAGATGGACACTGAACTTCAATGTGTCGCCTTCAAAGTCTTTATTGCGCTTCAAGATGAGTTTGATTTCGTCCAGTCCCTGATATGAAGAATCCGGAAAGTTGAATCTTAAAAGCAGACGGGATTCATAATCGCTGTTCTTACCGATGATTAAATTATAAGACTTGCCGAGCTCGGCGAATTTGTCGTATTCGGTCAGGGTATTGTATCTTGTCAATTCGAATTCCTGGGCATCAAACTCACCCCGCTGATTCAATTCATCTTCTCCGATGGGCAGTTTGTTGCAGAAAAGGAATATAAAAACAAGCAAAACATACTTTTTCATCACTAAATAATAATCAAAATTATAGAGAAGTCAAGTAACCCAAAACATCCACTACTTGACATACTGATTTATTTGGTTATATTTAATCGTGTCAAGCTCAAATAGTGGGTTACGCAGGAGAAAGTTGAGCACAGTAATTCTTGCCGCCGGGGTCGGCAAACGTATGTACTCAAAGACTCCCAAGATTCTGCACAGGATCCTGGGAAAACCCATAATTCTTTTTGTTATTGAACAGGCGGAAGAGATAAAGAGTGATGAGATAATCCTCGTAGTCGGCAAAAACGCGAAGCAGGTAAAAAAAGAAATCGGTACACGGGTGAAGTACGCGCTCCAGCCTATTCCCCTGGGTACGGGTGATGCAGCAAAAAAAGGTATAGAAACAGCGAAGAATGACAGAATCCTTATATTGTGCGGCGATGTACCCCTGCTTGAACCGACGACGCTCATACGACTCATTGATTACCACCAGAGGAAAAAGGCGGACCTGACACTGCTCACCTGCCATCTGGAAAGACCGTTCGGATACGGCAGAATCCTCCGGGACAGAAAAAAAAGAATCCGCGCCATCATAGAGCAGGCGGATGCGAGTGCGCAGGAACAGCGTATAAAAGAAGTCAACGCCGGTGTGTACTACGGTGAAAAAACGGTTCTGCTTTCTTATTTGAATAAGATCGATACCTGTAATCAACAGGGTGAATTCTACCTCACCGATGTGGTCAAAGAGATGCTCAAAGAAAAGAGAAAGGTTGTGGGATTAAAGATAGACTCTCCCCAGGAGATCACCGGAATAAATTCCAAACTGCAGCTTGCCGAGGCAAGAGAACTCGTCAAAAGAAAATGGTTCGCGCAGTTGATGGCGCGGGGGGTTTACATCGAAGACCCGGCGACGACCGTTATAGACCTTTCCGTGGAAATAGGTAAATTCGTGCATATAAGACCGCATACATTAATTGAAGGTGACACAAAAATCAGGGATGGTATTACGATTGAACCATTCACATGGATCAAAAACGGTAAAAGAGTAAAATATAAAAAGCATGTCTGAAAAGCAGAAGACAGAATCAAAGAATCGCCGCACCGGCAAATACGTACTCTTTATTCTGATAATTCTGCTGGGTATCTTCAGCGCCTCGATAATCTATGTACAGACCAGAGAAGACCCTGAAGAGATCTTCAAAAAAAACAGTAACCTGAGAGTGGAGGTACTTAATGGATGCGGCGTCAACAGACTGGCGTTGAAGGTCACCAATCTTCTGCGGGAAAGAGGCTTCAACGTGGTCACGATTGGAGATACGGACAATCAATATTTCGAGGAGACCGTGGTCATTGAACGAAGGGACAAAGATATGAAGAATGCAAAATATTTTGCAAAACGGATCGGCTGTAAAAACATCGGAAAAGACATCGATTCCGCCCTCTATCTGGAAATTACCGTGATTATCGGCAAGGACTACAAAAAACTCTTTCCTGATGTCGAAAAAGAATTCTAAGATGCGGAAAAATACAAACACGGATCCCAGAAAGCTCGCCCGGGAACTCGCCCGTCAGATCGATGAAAAGAAAGGCAATGAAATCGTAATCTTCGACTTAAGAGGCCTCTCACCGCTCACCGACTATTTCGTGATTGCAAACGGTCTCTCCGACATCCACAACCGCACGATCGCCGAATACCTGATTGAATACGAAAAGCCCAACCACATAGAGGGTTTTGACGGCGGCCACTGGATTCTGCTGGACTATATCGACGTGATCGTCCATATATTTCTGGAAGAAACAAGACGGTTCTACGGCCTGGAACGGCTGTGGGGTGATGCCGCTCAGGTGGATTTCAAAAATGATTAAGCAGGAACTGAAAGAACTTCTCAAACAATTATTTCCTGAAGAGACGATCATCATAGATTACGTGCCCAAACAGAAACAGGGGGATTATTCAACCAATCTCGCCTTCAAGATCGCCGCCCGCCAAAAAAAGAATCCATATACGGTCGCCCGGGAAATTGCGGCGCGTATCAAAGCTCCGCTAATCAAAGATGTGACGGTTCATAAACCCGGATTTATAAATTTTGAAATCGAGGAAAAATATCTCCTCAAAAAGCTGTTCGGCGAAGAGCCGAAAAAAGCCGTCCGCCAAAAAGAAAAAATTCTCGTTGAATATGTCAGCGTGAACCCGACCGGTCCCATCAATATCGTCAACGCCCGTGCAGCCGCCGTGGGCGACTCGCTCGTAAAAGTACTCAATGCAACCGGTTATGAAGCGACTGCGGAATATTACATCAATGATGGTGGAAGGCAGACCGAGCTGCTCGCCGAGAGCGTCAGACAGCGGATCATCGAACTGAACGGCGGCACCCCGAAAATTCCCGAGAACGGGTATCACGGTGAATATCTCATCAATGTGGCGAAAGAGATAAAAGAGAAAGGCATTGAAGATATTAAGGCGATTAAAAAGTATTCTGTCGATTTCTTCATCAATAAGCAAAAAAGAACCCTCGAGAATTTCGGCGTCGTCTTTGACGTCTGGACGCGTGAATCAGAGATCTACAAAAAAGGATATGTGGAGAAGGTCCTGACCACTCTGCAGAACAAGGAATTTACATACAAAAAAGACGGCGCACTCTTTTTCAAAGCAAGTCTGTTCGGAGACAACGACGACCGTGTCATCGTCACATCCGACGGCAGATACACCTACCTGCTGCCTGATATCGCATATCATGTCGACAAGATAAAACGAGGATATGACAGATTGATCGACATCTGGGGACCGGATCACCACGGTTATATTCCCGGACTTGTCGGAGGAATCAAGGCGGTCGGTTATTCGAAAAAGATCATCGAGGTGCTTATCGTCCAGGAAGTGAAGTTGAAAAGAGACGGTAAGGTCGTCACGATGTCCAAAAGAGCCGGAACCTTTACCACCCTCGACGATCTGCTCGAGGAGGTTCCAAAGGATGTTGTAAGATTCTTTATGTTGATGCGTTCGAATTCCCAGCATCTTGAGTTCGACATAGACCTCGCCCTGAAAGAATCCGATGAAAACCCTGTTTATTACGTCCAGTATGCCCATGCGCGTATCAAGAGTATCTTGAGAAAGGCGAAGGAGAAGAATTTCAGACCGAACGACCGCTTTGCGTACGACCATATCAAGGAAGACGAAGAGATCACCCTGGTGAAAACAATCCTTAAGTTCCCCGAGGTTCTCGAAGACGCCGCCAGAACCCGCGAGCCGTATATGATTACCTATTATCTGATAGAACTGGCACGCACGTTCCACTATTTTTATCAGAAGTTGAGAGTACTCAGCGACGACAGCGAACTCACGCAGGCGCGGCTTGCGTTGATCAATAAAGTCGCTGAAACGATAAAACAGGGGCTTGATATTCTCGGTGTATCATGCCCTGAAAGGATGTAATGGCTGAATTAAAGGTGATTTCAGTCTTTGGTGATTCAAAACATTTATTTCAAAAGGAGGCTAAATGAATCTCGCCAGCTTATTATCAAAGGAGAGAATAAATCTTTCCCTGAAACCCGGTAAGAAAAACAAAGTCATTGAAGATCTGGTTTATTCAATGAAAAAAGGGACGGATGCCGAATTGATAGTATCCACCCTCCTCAAAAGAGAGGAACTCGGTTCAACCGGTATCGGCAAAGGAATCGCCATACCGCACTGCCGCTCCCTGGCGGTCGATAAACTCGAAATAGCCGTCGGCAGGACGACGAAACCGATCAACTTCAATGCGATTGACAAAAAACCCGTCTCGTTGATCTTTCTCATCATCGCCCCGCCCCAGGACCCTGGGAATCAGTATCTGATTACACTCGGAAAGATCGTTCAAATCGCGAAGATTCTGACAAAGAAAAAATTGATAAATAAACCACAAACCCCCGAAGAATTCATCGCGTTGATCGATCAAATCGAAAAAGATTTGAGAAAGAGGAAATAATATGACATCAGAAATAATCGAGATGCATCTCAAACTGCTCTTTGATCTGGACAACCTGCTCGCTGATATGGAAGCTCCGGAATACAAGGAGATAGGTTTCAAGATCGAAGATGAAGAAAGAATTTCGCTCATGAGAAAAAGGAATGATTTACTTAAGAAACTTCCGGCTGAGATCGCCGAAGTTTACGAGCGGCTTAAGAAAAGATACCAGCGGGCGATATCGCCTGTTGAAAACGGATTCTGTTTTGGTTGCTTTCAAAAATTACCCACTGAGCTCCTCACGAGGAAAAAAGAATTCATCACATGTCCGAATTGCGGGAGGATTTTGTACTGGCGGAAAAAATAATCAAAGGGAAATATTTCATCCATGTAATCGTCATACTCTGTCTTTTCCTCGGTCTTTTCGGGATAAAAAACAGCTCCCTTATCGATTGGGACGAAGGGGTATTCAGCCTTCAGGCACAATGGCTGTCAAGCATCGGTGCACAAGGTAAACCATTCAATTTTCAAACGCCTCCCCTTTACCAGACACTCATAGCGGTTCTCTTTAAATGTTTCGGCACAAACGCCCACCTCATTATGTTCCTTTCACTCTTCTTTTCACTTATCACAATCTACACGATATTCTATTTCATCAAAAAACTCTATTCCGAACGTCTGGCTGTATATACGACACTCTTGTTCGTTACGACGGAATATTTTCTCTTCTTCTTCAAATCAGGACTGAGTGAAGCAACATTTCTCTTCTTCTTCACAACAGCCGTATTATCCTTTCTCAACGGTTGCAAAAACCGAAACTCACGTTCTTTTCTGTTGAGCGGCGCAGCCACCACCCTTGCCCTGTACACAAAATATTCCGCCTTCCCTCTGCTGCTCATATTCCTGATAATCGGCTTTCGGCATCGAAAAAGGATCAATGGAAAATGGTTTTTATTGACGATCATCCTTCCTCTTCTGCTCTTTCTTCCTTATCTCTATCTCTTCATCCGGGTGGTCTCAATTTCGGGCATAGGTTCACGCCATGCGACCCTGCTCGGGTTCAACCATACAAAATTTTTGATCTATCTTGCGACCTTTGCCCCTGTACCGCTGTTATTCACTCTCTTATACATAATAATCAGGAATAAAGAGCAGAAAAAAGAATGGGATGTGTTAATCTGCCTCCTGGTCTTCTTTGCAATCCTCGGTTTCTATCATCCTTATTTCAGGCTCGCATATCCCATGGTTCCGTTTCTGGCGCTCCTCTCGGCTCAACTCGTCCTACGGATCAAAGGTGCAGCCAGGACGGCGGTAATCAGCGTCGCCCTGATTCTCTCTTTGATATTAAGTGTCAAGACCATAACCTATAAGAGCAGGATTCCCGAAAGAATCGGAGAACTCGTTGAATTCCACCGCCGGGAAAACAATCTCCACTACATCTATACCATTGTACCGCCGAATATCGACTTTTACATCAATCACCCGATTCTCATTCCGACGGGCCATAACTGGCTGGAAATCGGCGGAAAATTCCCCGTCTTATTGAAAAAGAAGAAAGTGATCCACCCTGATAATAATGAATTGATCAATGAAAAGAAAGTTCTGCTTTTACACGCGACGATCTTTGATTCTTTTAAAGAAAAACATCCTGAGCTCTACCAGCGGGCGGTCCTGCTGGAAACCGTGGAATTCAAAGACGCACCCGTGTATTATAAAGATATTTTTAATCCGCAAAAAGACATCAAACAGATCTATGAACTGTATCTCTTTGATGTCAAAGAGCTCGGTGAGTCGGTTGCTGAACTGTGGAATCTGGGATTCGAGAAAAAAGTTACGGTGATGGCTGCCGAATAAAGACCGTCTCACCTGACCCTGACGACTTTTTGCGTGATATCACCTGAAGATGCTTCCACCCTGACAAAATAGACCCCCGCCGCGACATTCCGTCCTTCATTATCATCACCCGACCATACAAAAGAACGGTTTTGGTCTTCAACAGGGCAGTCGATACTCTTGATCAGTCTGCCGGTTACATCATAAATCTTGAGTTTGAACTCTTCGGCGCCTGAGAAGTCATTGAATTTAATCTGGAGTCGGCTCTTAAACGGAATCGGATACAATTGAAGCAAAGGAGCGGCTGTACCGTCGTCGAAACTCGACACATTTAAATTCCCGGACTGATAAGTACCTGAATTATATGAATCATACCTGAACTTGGGCCATTGAGCCGGCGTATCTGCGTCAAGATCAAAGACATAAAATTTATAACCATCGGCACCGAGCATGAGTTCCAGTCTGCCGTCGTTGTCAATATCATATAAAGCCGGCGAGGCCTCAATTCGATTGTTGAACTGCATCGGAAATCCCTCCATCTGTCCGCCGTCGTTCTGATAGGCGTAGAGGAACCAATCGGCTGACCCCACAATCACCTCTGCCCTGCCGTCACAATCAATATCCGCCGCCACCGGCAGCTTGGCGTCATGGCTGGAATCAGGAAACCCCGGCAGGGTGTTGCCGAGTGAATCGAATATCGCAAAACCGGTCTGGTAACCGCAGATAACCTCTGGTGCTCCGTCACCGGTGACGTCGCAGATGATCGGACTCCCCTCTATATCCGCCACACTGTAAAGTGTCTGATACCAGCGGATCGAGCCGTCGGCGTCGACGACATAGAGTCGCTCAGTCGAATCCGCATAAAAACAGATTTCAAATCTTGCATCACCGAAAAGGTCACCGAGCACCGTGGAATATTGAAGATTCCCGGGCTGAATGAAGATCGGAAAAGGAGACAGATAATTACCTGAACTGTCCCATACATAGAGTGAATCCCCCCTGCTTCCTCCGCAGCAGACGATTTCCAGTGAACCGTTCTGGTTTATATCACCGATCGCCGGGCTGCCGAGGGAGATACCGGGCAGATCTTTTAACAATCCATTACTTGAAAAAACCCCTGTGCCGTCGTGATGAAAAGCATATAAATCGGCATTGAGGGTCCAGATAAAGATCTCGAGATCACCGTCCTGGTCGATGTCGGCGAGTACCGGCGAGCCGATGATATTACCCGGTACAGACCTGGGCCAGCCGAACGGACAAACACCCTGATTATCGACTACATATAAATTATCCGTAGACCTTCTCACTCCGAAGACTATCTCGATGGTTCCATCTCCGTCAAGATCGCCCAGTGCCGGAGAGGTCCACACCTCGGCGGGATGGATGTCAAACAGGACACCGTCGTCAAGGACTGCTGAACCGTCATAATGCCAGGCATAGACATAACCTTCTTTACCGCAGACCACAATCTCAAGTCCAGGGTAGTACGGATCGATGTCGGCGAAATTGCAGGAAGAAAAGAGGTAATCATACACGGGTCTGGGCCAGCCCGGCGCAGGAGGTATATTGATCCTGCCGGAGACCGTATCAGAAGAGGCACTCTGATTTCTTGATGAATCCACTGCAACCACATAATAAAAATAAGTGGTATTATGCTGAACATTAAAGTCCTCAAACCGTGATGTCGGTTCCAGATAATTGTTCAACAATCGGTAATCGCCGTTGTACTGGGTGGCGCGATAAACACGGTAACCGATTGCTCCCGGCACCTGGAGCCACACGAGTTCAACTGAATTCTTTCTTCCGAAGACACGCAGTGATTCGGGAACCATCGGTGTATCGATGACCACTGATTGAGTGATGACCTTTTCGTTGCGGAAATATATTTCCAGATTGAATTCCAAAGGAACACCCGGATAATTAAGCAGTATTTCAAAAGGTTCTTCAGAATTCACCACTGAGTTGAATGGAATGAGAGGAAATGAAACAAGACTGTCCAGTATGGTCACTGTGTCGGAATCAGCGGTGATGACACCGTATACAGAATCCGCCGGTTCATGACCGAAGTTGGCTAAATACGGCAGGATCTCTATTGTATCACCAGACTTGAAAGCACGTTGGGTGAAATGTTCCATGACCGGTGCCGCACATATTATCTGAAAACTGTCACGTGTCAGATCAAAATCAGAGGTGATGTCGATTTCAAAATCAAGAGAGTAAAAGTCCGGAAGCGACCCGGAAACGTAAAAATGAAACGGAGTGATGTTCTCGCCGAATTCGGCTGCTTCGATATCCGGGAACGAAGCGGTATCGCAGACCATCGTAAGTAAACTGTCGGCGCAATCTATCCTGGCGGTTATGTTGTGCGCCGCGGCACCTCCTGTATTCTGGATTGTTAGGTACAACAATATATCTTCACCCGGATTAACCATCCCGTTCGAATTATGTGAAGTGTCTACTATTGTATGTTCTTTGTAGACAAGATGGGATTGTCCGGAAGCGACGAATACAGAGTCAATCCAGGGGATATAACCGGCGGAGCGGGAAGCCGCCGGAATATCCTGGATTCTGTACTTTAAATAACCGGGTGTTTCTGTCTTAACCGCGCGTTCAAGAAAACCGTCATAAATAGTATCGATGATGAACGTTTCGTTCTCTTTATAAAAGACAACAGTCGACGGTTGAGGCGGATTCACGGAGAGCCTTACGACGTCGTTCCCCACGTTCAGTGTGTCGGGCACAACGGTCACGTCGCTGTAATTCAAAGGAATGGTATCCCAGAGGCTCAATGTAGGATCGCCGAGCAAAGAGATTGAAAACTGATATAATCGATACCAATTATCCCATTGCGACTGTGAGATAAAAGGAACTTTTGTCCTGCCCAGGACTGCAGACAAAGGAAATGAAAAAAGCGAATCAAATTGTGATGTGGTATAGACCTCATGGATATAGGCTTCACTGAAACTCGTCGGTCCGATGTAGGCGACGCCGCCGCCATGAGGATTCAATAACCAGTGTTTACTGAGACAATCCGATTGGAAGGTATTGGTGTAGCATGTTATGACGAAAAGCACACCGTATAGATCCGTGTTATGAAGGTCGTCGAAAAAATAGATATCCGCCTGTTCGCGCGGGTTGTTCTTCACCCGTATGTTATTTATGTCGCCGTGTCCTATTCCGCAGACAATCCCGAAACCGGTGTAAAGGGAATCATATAATTCCTGCTTCGGTCTTTCGTTCAAAAAAGTAGTATCAAACCACACCGGTAGATGCTCGGCTATCCGTTTCGCCATAAAATAAGCGTCATTGGAAACATCCAGGTCTGAAGTGAAAAAGAGCGCCTTGTTCTGTATGGCGGTGAAGACCGGCTGTAAATATGAGCGGACTTTATTGAGATAATCATTTACTTCAAATGCATCCCTTGTCGGTAACCGACCTACGAAAACATCAGGATATAAATCCAATGAGTCCTCCACTTCTCCGAATTTCTCATTGCCGTTCTGATTCCAGGTGCCGTCGAGATCGGAAAAATAGAGGTCAGTAACGATATGAACAGGCCACTGGTTATATAAAGATGACATCCAGATCCAGCGGGTCGGAATCTCCGGAACATCTCCACCCAGCAGCACATAGACCACCCCCCACTTTGTCACCGCATCCTTCAGAAAATTTCTGATTCGCTCGGCGTCGTCTGTGCCCTGGTAGTGCTGCCTTATCCAGGTCAATGTCCTCACCACTGTGTTATAACCGCACAGTTTTTTGTAATGGGCGAATTTATTATAAACATCATAAAGCTGGTCCGTCGTGACGACAACCAGATCGACCGGTGCTCCGAGCAACGCCGGCAGATCAGTGACCGTCAGGTCCCGAATATTATCCTCCACACCGATTCGGGGTCTCTTTGAAGGATCATTCAGCTCCTCTTTATTGACGATCAAAGAAGAAACGAATCTGTCGGTCAACTCCTGTGCCGTCCTTGTCTGGCGCTCGGGTATGACATAACAATCATTCTCCTCGGTCTTGAATCTGACCTTCAATTTTTTTAAAATATGGAGTTTTCTGCTTTCAGGAAAGTATCTGAAAGGAACGACGCCGACCTGACAGACCTGATATCCTCTCATATTCCCTGAGTGGACAGAACAGACGATATCAACGGGATACGGGGTTTCCGAGTTGTATATAAAAGGATCGCAGGGAGTGAAGGCATATTCATCCAGCATAGACCCCCTGTTCTGCGCAGGATAAATATAAAAATCTCCGGGTAACTCGTCCCATTCTTCTTCGATTATTTCGACCGAGCTCACTTTTCTTTTCCGGGGTAAAAGATAATTAAAAGTGACGACGGGCAGTTCCGGAGCTCCGGGTGCCGACGTAGAAACTGAACCGGTGATCTCAATACGGTCGAATCCCTCTACCTTTACAATATCATATCTGAGCCCACCGATTGGCAGTTCATAGATCAGGTCAGCCGATGATATCCGGTAAAACACTAACAAAAAAAATAAAGGTAACTTTAAAACAAGCCTCTTCATCACTATCTGAATTATAAGGAATAAAGGAAAGATGTCAAGCTACAGGTATTTGTACCTATCCATCCATACAATTTATTGTGGTAGCAAACACTTACTTATTTTGACCTCCTTCTTTTAAAAAACTTCTCAATCTCAACCGCGACAAAAACGACTGAAGAAAGAAGCAAGGTCAATACAAGCTGAACCAAGTTCAATGGTTGAGTTTTGAATATTGGATTGAGGAAAGGTATATAAATAGTTGCCATCTGCAGAGCAAACGTCAAGAGAAATGCTCCCAGGAGAGGTTTGTTGGATAAAAATCCCAGAGCAAAAAAGGACTTCTTTTCGGATCTTATCGCAAGGACATTCCCCATCTGGTTAAGACAAAGAACTGTAAATACCATTGTCTGCCAGTGAGCATATCCTATTTTAATCGCCAACGCCTGTGTAAATATTGAGGTTATTCCCATCAAAAGTCCCACCCAGATAATATGATAGCCGAGACCATGGGCAAATATGCTTTCTTTTGGCTCCCTTGGCGGTCTTTTCATAATATCATCTTCAGGTGGTTCTGCTACTAAGGCAAGACCAGGAAGACCATCAGTTACCAGGTTAATCCAGAGGATGTGGATAGGCAAAACCGGGATTGGAAGGCCGAAAAAGGGTGCAAGAAATATTGTCCATATCTCGCCTGAATTGCTGGTCATGGTATATTTTATAAACTTTCTGATGTTATCAAATATTCTCCTGCCCTCTTTTATGGCGGCAACAATAGTCGCAAAATTATCGTCAAGAAGTACCATATCCGCGGCTTCTTTTGATACATCCGTCCCGGTAATGCCCATCGCAACGCCAATATCTGCTCTCCTTAAGGCCGGCGCATCATTGACGCCGTCGCCAGTCATTGCTACAAAATGACCTTTATCTTGCAATGCTTTAACTATCTTCAATTTATGTTCCGGCACCACCCGGGCATAAACCTTTATATGCTCAATTCTTTCTTTTAGATCATCTAAGGACATCTTCTCAAGCCTGTCGCCGGTAATTATTGCTTTGGAGTCGTCTTGTGATATACCAACCATTTTGGCTATTGTCTTGGCGGTGGAAGGGTGGTCTCCGGTTATCATTACAGGAGCTATTCCTGCGGTCATACACTTCCTAACCGCGTCCTTTGCTTCTTCTCGAGGAGGGTCCAACATTCCCACCAGGCCCAAAATAATAATTTCTTTTTCTACACTTTCAGGTGATATCTCTTCAGGAAGTTCATCCCACTCTCTCATACCAACACAAAGAACTCTCAATCCCCTGTCTGCCATATCTTCGCTTATCTTAAGAATCGTTTGCTGGTCTATGGGGCTTAATCCTTCAGAAGTTAATACTCTTGTTGCCTTTTCAAGCACACTTTCAAGCGCCCCCTTGGTAAAAGATACATATCTATTTTCCCAGGTATGGATGGTCGTCATGCGTTTTCTTTCAGAGTCAAAAGGGAGTTCATTTATTCTTAAAAACTTCTTTTCAATATCATCTTTATCAAAGCCTTTCTCACCGGCAAAGGAGAAAAGGGCAGTTTCTGTGGGGTCGCCCATGACCTTTTTTTCTGCGTCTATCTGCACGTCATTGCATAGCGCCAGCGCTCTCAATAACTGAACCTGGGGGCTTAATCGAGCTGTCTTGAGTCCCTCATTGTTTCTAACTTCTATTTCTTTTGCTCTCAATACCTTGCCATCCACAAACACTTCCTCCACCGTCATTCTGTTCAGGGTGAGCGTGCCGGTTTTATCAGAACAAATATAGGTGATGGAACCGAGTGTTTCCACGGCTGGAAGCTTTCTTATTAGAGCTTTTCGTTTCACCATTTTCTTAGCCCCAAGGGCAAGTGAAATTGTCACTACTGCCGGAAGTGCCTCGGGTATGGCTGCTACTGCAAGCGAAACAGCAACCAAAAATATTGAAATGGGTCTTTCTCCTCTTACAATACCCATTAAGAAAACAATACCACATATAGCAAGAACTGCTAAGGAAAGTTTCTGACCGAATTTAGCCAATTTTTTCTGCAAAGGCGTTTTTACTTCTTCTGCTTCTTGTAATAGAGATGCGATTCGACCCAGCTCGGTGTTCATGCCAGTAGCCACTACAATTCCCTTACCTCGTCCATAAGTAACTGTTGTACCTTTGAAAGCTATATTTTTTCTCTCCCCAAGGGGAAGTGTTGGCTCATCGAATTCACGTGTATTTTTTTCAACCGGGACTGATTCTCCCGTCAGAGGTGATTCATTTATTTTCATCTGCACCGCTTCGGTTAATCTTATGTCTGCCGGCACAATTTTTCCTGTTTCCAGGATTACTATATCACCGGGAACAAGCTCAGAAGCGTCAATACTGCGGGGCACTTTGTCTCTGATGACAGTAGCAATGGGCGCAGCCATTTCCTTCAATGCCTCGATTGCTTTCTCGGCGCGGTATTCTTGAACAAACCCGATCACCGCATTTATTACGACAATAACCATAATAGCAATAGTATCCTTGGGTTCACCAATAAGACCAGAGACGATTGCTGCTGCAATGAGGACAATAATCATAAAGTCTTTGAACTGATCCAGCAACATCATAAAAGGAGTTCTTTTTTTGAGCTCCTTTAACTTATTGGGGCCGTACCTCTGGAGTCTGTTGTCTGCTTCTTTAGAACTTAGTCCAGATGCGATGTCAGTATTTAAGGTTTTTTCAACTTTATGGATACTTCTGATATGCCACTTTTCCATATAACCTTCTTTGCCAATTATTTTATTGCTTCTGGAGTGTATTTTAATATGATTGCCACCAGATGGTCCGCAAATTAGTTTTCCGTCACTGGTATTTCTTTACAACCCTCAATGCCTCAACCAGTGAAGGTACATCAAACCATCTTCTTTTTGTCAGCTCATTAGTATACGCCTGATAGATTGTGCTGATTGCGTTGTAGAGTTCTTCGGGCAGTCGGGGTGGAGAAGTTTTAACATTTGTCTTCCAGTTAACTCGGTCGTTTTTCTTTGCCTCTTCCACATCCTTAAACCAGTCAGTACTACGATAATATATTCGGGCAACCTCTTTGCTCACGGGCAATCCTTCATAGGTAAATCTACATTCATCAAGGGTTCCCAAAGCATCAACAAGCACAAAATTTCTGTTCTCATCAAAACCAAGTTCAATCTTACCATCCTCATTGAACAGATCAAGACGGCGTGTCTCTTTTGTAATAAGTTCATTTACATTAGCTACCATCTTTTTCATTTCATCAAGTTCTGCATCAGATAAGACAGAAATTCTTTTTGCCTCATCCCAGGAAAGATACCTGTCAGTTACCTCAAGTTTTGTCGAGACATCATAGATCGGTTTATCAAGAACCTGACCTGGTTCAGGCATCTTATCAAGACCGATATCAGAAAGTTTCAAGGTTCCTTGATGCAGACGTTTGAATACCGATGAACCTGCAGGAAGAGCATTACGGTAGATAACCTCAAGCGGAATTAAAAAGTTATTCCTTTCTTTTTGGAAAATTGAATAATCATAGCCATCTCCGGTGAGTTGTGGTTTTATTACCCTCAGGATTTTGACCTCAATTGTGTTCGAAGGTTGGGTTAAATCATTCAATTTTTTAGGTTTGCCGTTTTCAACAACACCAAGATAGTGGGTCTTTATTCCGAGTTCTTCAGCCTTTTCAAAAAAGTAAGCAGTGGCAAGACAGATTGCTGACCCCTTGTTCAAAATATGGTCAGGCATCTCACCCCAGTCAAAGACCGAATAACGGTCGGAAAAGACAAAACGGCCAATACCCGCGGCTTTTTCTCCGGGCTGCTTTATTATATCCAAGTCTTTAACACTACCCATTTTGCAGCACCTCTTTATCGTTTTTTTCTATTTCACTTTTCTTTTTCTCTTGATACTCTTTTATGCGCTAGTTAAGTTCTCTATTCGTTAGCGCCAGTATCTTTGCCACGCATATTCCTTTCTTTCATATTACATTGTATTATACTTAAAAAAGCATCGAGGTCAATAAAATAACCGCTATAAAAATGAGTCTGAAAAAGAATCAGAATTTTGTGATGGCTAATCGTCGGGATTCGGGGCTATCTCCTCATATTCTATTAATAATATGCTGTTCTTTCCTGAAGAATCTTCATACTTTATGAATCGGTGGGGGTACTCTTTTTCAATCCAGAAATAGAAACGCCACTTAAAGAATAACACATGGGGTTTCAATTCCACCTTCCAGCAGTCGAACTCACCCAACTCCGCCGCAGTGACCTCCCCTTCTCCGACGACCGCCACATCGGCGTTGACGATCATAAATTCAGGAACATGAAATCGGATTTTTGTCTTGAAATCTTTATTATAATCGAATCCACGCAATGCATATTCGATTGCATGACGGTCGTATATGGGTTTGTCCGCGCCGTAACTCTGCCTGCGACCCTTGAAATAGACCTTGAACTTATCCTTCTTTGTTATCTCAAGTTCCACCTTATCACCCACGGTCTTTTTGACGTAGAGGGTACTCATATCGAGCGTATCGAAGAGAACCTCAAGCCTTCTATCCTCCCACTCGTAGACCACCCGATATCCTGTCGAATCCTTTGCCGCGGTGAGGTGCATGGTCCCTATCTTTCCTTTATCATTGGTTTCGTATACCATAATCTCTTTATCAGGCAGAAGAAGCAACAGGAATAATAAAATACTCATTTTACATACTCCACCTTGATTCCTCGAGGCAGCAACCGGGTCACAACACCGTTCCTGCCGCAGGACGGACTTCTGCTTTTCAGAATTATTCTCTTTACACCGAATTTCTTTGCAATCTTCAAAAACTCACGGGCGCCGCGCTGAAAATTCTTGGTGACGTCGACCCCCAGCTCATTAATCACCCTGCTCCCTTTGATTCGATTCCTGGGCCGTGGTGTGGTAAGGCCGCCGAGCTGTTCCGGACAGGCGAAGAGCAGACAGTTTTTTTCCGCCAGTTCCGCTACCTTTTTTCGATAAGCATTCTTGCCGTCGTAGCGGCAATTGATACCGATAAGACAGGCACTTACAAGGATCCTTTCCATATCAATACATCATTTCGACAGGTTGTCCAAAATCTCAAGGATCTGCAGGACGTCATCGACTTCATAATCCGCGCCTGATTCAGTGGTCCTGAAGCGATCGCCGTAACGCGCAAAGACCGTCTTCATCCCGAGTGATTTTGCACCGACGATATCCCGTTCCACCCAATCGCCGACCATCATCGCCTCTTCTGGTTCGATATTCAATCGATGGAGCGCCTTTTTAAACGGCTCGGGGTCGGGTTTTCTCTTATTGGTATCTTCAAAGGTGATGACCACATCAAAGATATGGTGAAGGTTCAACTGACAGAGCCGCAGCCATGCCTGAAGCCGCGGGGCGTCACTCACCACGGCGAGTTTCAACCCCCGTTTGATGAGCTCCATAAGGGTCAGTTGTACATGAGGATAGAGTACAAGCGCCGCCTCCCGCGCCCGCCGGTAACCGATGATTCCGGCGGCATGGATTCGATAATCTATGCCGCCGAATTCTTTGATCAAAAATTTATCAAAAACCTTTTGGTCTTCAATCCCTTCTTCATCATAGATTTTATAGATCTTCTCTTTCGCCTCTTCGTGGGAAATCTTCAAACCAGCATCGATCATCGCTGCGACCGCAGCCTCCACGGCTGCTTCTTTCATCGCCATAAAATCGACAAGTGTATTATCAAGGTCAAAAATAACCGCTTTTATCATAACTCTTTTCGGAAGATCGCCGCCGCCTTTTCAGGGGCGAAACGGTTGATATAAAAACCGGTTCCCAGTTCAAAACCGGTCCGTCGGTAAAGGCGCGGGGTGATTTCAATATGCCAGTGAAAATCATCTTTGATCGTCTTCCAGTAATTGGATTTGGGCAGAAGATTCGGACTGTTGTTGATTATGAGATTATACGGTGGGTCATTGAGTACCTTGTACATCACCTTGAAAATCCGTTTGAGCACCATTGCAAGGTCTCCTGTCTCTTCTTCGGTTATAAGGGTATAGCTGAAAGAGTGGCGCTTCGGAAGAATCAAAATTTCAAAAGGAAATCTTGAGGCGTACGGCGCAATCACGACGAATTTATCGCTCTGAAAAATAAGTCTGTCCGCCATCTCAATCTCCTGCTGGATGATGTCGCAGAACAGACATCTTTCTTTATAACTGTAATATTCGCGTGCGCCGTTCAGTTTCTGCTTCACTCTGATCGGAGTCGCGGGTAAAGCGATCAGGTCTGAATGCGGATGGTCGATCGTCGATGCTCCAGCGGCACGCCCGTGATTTTTAAAAATGAGGATGTAACGCAATCTTTTATCTTTATGGAGGTCTTCAATCCTCAACCGATATGTCTCCAGAACCAGTTTAATCTGTTCCCGGGGCAGTTCGAAAAAATTCGGGATATGACGGGGTGATTCAACAATAACCTCATTCGCACCGACACCACTCACCATATCATAGACACCGACTCCGCTCTTTTCCAGCGCACCCTCGACCTTTAAAATCGGTTTTATATTGGGGATAACCCGCACCTTCCAGCCGGGTCCATCCGGTTCACACGACTCTCTCACCGCATAGATCTCTGTAGGAGTGCGTCTTTCCTGACCTTCACAAAAAGGGCAGTCGGCCACCGCCGCCTTATCTTCCCTGACCACTTCAGGTATCGAATCATTTTCCGTATCAATGATAACCCATGTATCTGTCACGATATCTCTTCTTACTTCAGACATTTAATTGCCTCGCTTTCTCGCCGGCGGTCTTATGTGCGAACCTTATCGGTTCGGGGATGCGGTACTTCACCGCTGTCGCCAGCACATATTTCCGGCAGTCATTAAAATCGACAAGATGGCCTGGAGAAACAAAGAGGGGATTTATCCTGTCCCTCGTCCTCAAGACCAGACCGAGTTTCTTCTCACCCTTTTTCAACAGGGCGTAAGAACCTTTTTTCTCCCCCGGTATCCTGTATTCTCCATAGAGATGAGACTTGGCGCAGCCTATAGTAGGTCTGTTGAGCAAAATCCCTAAGTGAGTGGCAAGACCGAGTGAACGTGGATGGGCGATTCCCTGACCATCCACCAGGATCAAATCCGGTTTGCGCTTTATTCTATTCCAACATTTCAAAAGAACCGGGATTTCCCGAAAAGAGAGAAAACCCGGGATATAAGGAAACTCCACAGGCGCCCTGCTCCATGCAGAATCGACCAATTTCAGACCGGGGAATTCAAAGACACCGATGCACCCGACAAGTGAATCACGGGTTATCGCCACATCCACACCGCCGATATAATTGATTTTTCTTTTCAAACTACGAACCTTTATTCTATTTGCTAACTTTGTTTGAACATATATTAAATGATCCAACCTCAAGGGTATCTACTCAACCGTAACGCTCTTTGCAAGATTACGAGGCCGATCGACATCAAGATTTTTGTAATCAGCGATATAATATGCAAGAAGCTGAAGGGGCAGGGTCGTTAACAGCGGATAGAGATAATCGAGCGTCGTCGGAACATAAATTACATGATCGGCGAATCTGGACAATTCAGTATCCCCTTCTGAACCAATGGCGATCACCACTCCCTGACGTGCCCTGATCTCTTCGATATTTGAAATCACCTTATCATAGATTGCATCCCGGATAGCGATCACGACCACCGGCATATCTTTATCAATCAGGGCGATCGGCCCATGCTTCATCTCAGCCGCAGGATAGCCCTCGGCATGAATATATGAAATCTCTTTTAATTTCAAGGCGCCTTCCAAGGCGACCGGGAAATTATAACCTCGGCCAAGATAAAGAAAATTACGATGATCCTTGAATATTTGTGCGATTTTCTTTATCTGTTCCGGTAATTTTTCAAGTAATGATTTAATTTGTTCAGGTATCTTTTCTATTGCGGAAATGATCTTTCTGCCCTCATCAACCGAGAGGCGACGCAAGCGTCCGAGCAACAGAGCCACCAGAGTAAAGGTCATTACCTGCGCCATAAATGCCTTTGTGGATGCGACTCCGATTTCAGGACCTGCGTGGATATAAATACCGGCATCTGTTTCCCTGGCGATCGTACTGCCCACGACATTACAAATACCGAGCACCGGTACGCCGTGCCGTTTTGCTTCACGAAGTGCAGCGAGCGTGTCTGCGGTTTCTCCTGACTGGGATACAGCAATGCAGATGGAATTCGGATCAAGAACAGGCTTGCGATAGCGGAATTCAGAGCTGTACTCCACCTCAACCGGGATCTCTGCCAGGGCTTCAATCATATATTCACCGATCAAGGCTGCATGCCAGGATGTGCCACAGGCGATGATGATGATACGCTGGGCATCCCGTAGTTTTTCAATGTATTGGGCGATGCCGTTCAAACGGGCGATCCCTTCTTCATAATTCAGTCTGCCCCGAATCGTATCCTGTAAAATAACCGGCTGTTCATATATTTCCTTGAGCATAAAATGCTTATAACCGCCGCGCTCGATCTGCTCCAAGGTCCAGGTTACGCGTTCGATTTCAGGTGCGACAACACCCATCTTTCGACTCTCAAGTCGTAGACCGTCCTTACTCAACTCGGCGATTTCACCGTCTTTGAGATAGATCACCTGATCAGTATGACTGATAATGGCGGCGAGGTCTGAAGCAACGATATACTCACCTTTTCCTTTTCCGATGACGAGCGGACTTCCCATCCGGGCGGCGATGATCTTTGACGGTTGATCAAGCGAGATGATCGCCAGTCCATACGTGCCTTCGATCTGACTGCAGGCTTTACTCACCGCTGACATTAAATCACCATTGTAAAATTCCTCGATCAAATGAGGAATCACCTCGGAATCGGTATCCGAGCAGAATTCATGGCCCCTTTCTTCCAAAAACTTCTTCAATGTCCTGAAATTTTCGATTATTCCGTTGTGGACGACCGCGAATCTCTTTTTGCAATCAATATGAGGATGGGCATTAAGGTCATTCGGAATACCATGGGTCGCCCACCTTGTATGGGCGATCCCGATATTGGATTTGGGAACTATACCCTCTACCGCCTTTGCCAGTTCACCGACCCGTCCCGCAACCTTACGGATGAAAAGATTATCCTCTGTAATAAGCGCGATACCGGCGGAATCATATCCTCGATATTCCAGGCGGTGCAGTCCGTTGAGCAAAATATCCGCTGCGTCGTTCTTTCCGATATAACCGACTATTCCACACATTCTTGATTATTATATCTGGAGCCACCCAAATGTCAATACATACCCTTTACTTCAGCTGAAGCGACTGCAACTGATACAGGCTGTAGTATATTCCTTTTTTCTTTATCAATTCTTCGTGGGTTCCCACCTCTTTTATCTCACCTTTATGGATCACGTAAATTCTGTCCACTTCCTTTATGGTACTGAGTCGATGGGCGATGATGATCGAGGTCCTGCCCAGCATAAGCTTTTTCAAACCGTCCTGGATGAGTTTTTCGGTCTCGGTATCGATGTTCGCCGTCGCCTCATCGAGAACAAGTATCTTGGGGTCGAACGCCAGAGCACGGGCGAACGACAGAAGCTGCCGTTCACCGGTCGAAAAAGTAATACCCCGCTCAGTGACGTCCTCGTCATAGCGGTGCGGGAATCGA
>DRIG01000091.1 GCA_011052815.1 candidate division WOR-3 bacterium
AACGTCCTTTTTGCCAATTTATATTGCCCAGCACCAGTGAAATTCGAGGCAAGATATTCATAAAAAATCCCTTTGTTTGATTTCTGAGAACAAACAAGTCCTTTTTTTAACCAAGCCCGGGATTTCTTGCGGAAGCCGATGATTGAATATAGTGAAGCTATCTTGTGGTGAAAATTAGAATACAAGGAATGGCGCCGGCATATGATTTCGCACTCTCTGATACAAGAAATCGCTTCTTTCGTTTTACCAATATCGGCGAATACCATCGCTTTTATAAACAGAAGATTAAAGTACATAACAGGATCCGTACTGCTTCGGCCCTTGTTTTTTCTTTTCACCCTATTTTGTAATTTGTGTATAAGCAGGAGTTGTTCATCAGGTTTTACCCTCCAAAGTGCTCCAAATAATTCAGCAATGCCTGCTCGCACTGAGGTATAGAGTAGTCTCCTTTTTTCTGCTCTATGGCGAAGAGCCCTGGCTTTCCGTACAGTTTCCTCAAGTGGTTCTCGTCCAAAAATCAAAGGAAGCTTGTCAACCTGTCTTGAAAGAGAGAGCAACCTGTCAGGAATCTTCGTCAGAATGGCTTTGCCTCTACAAGAAGGCAGCGCATTTAATATTCGTGCAGCCTTCTTCACCTCTCCGTTATTTAATGCCTGTTCAGCCTTTTTTAAACAATCTTCAACCTCTGTGCTCATTTTAACCTTTGCCGTCGGATTAGAAATATGTCTGTAAAACCCTACCAGGTTATATCGCTTCCATACGCCCCAAATTCCTCGTATAGACGCCTTAACCCCGTCGTTTGCCAGCATGTTTTGCGCTTCAACTGTGGTAAGTGAAGGTTTATTCTCCTTTAGTAGGACAATTTTTTTCTCAATCGAAGGGGTAAACCGTTTAGGGTGTCTTGTATAAGTTCTTTTTCTTTTTAAATCCTCTTCACCCCCTTTTTGATATCGTTTTACCCATCTTCTCAAGGTAATGGGATGAACATTATATGAAAATGCTACTTTTTCTATTGAACCTGACTTCAGATATTCTTTAAGTGCACGGACTCTAAGCCAAAAACGCCCATCTGCATTATGTTGCAATTTCATGTGCAAATAATATATAAAATAGGTCATTTTGTCAAGTGGGGAAATAAATACATGAAAAGCCGCTAAAAATCATAACTTATGATAAGAGTTAATTGCGAAAAAGTACATATTTATAAATATAATAAAATAATTAAAAAAGGAGGTACTATGAAACACTCGAGAGTACTCTACCTCGCAGGGGCGATAATCTTCCTCCTTGGTATGGCTAACCTCTTTGCCCAGGCCCCTGATACGCTCTGGACAAAAACTTATGGGGGGACATCTGATGACGAGGGATTTTCAACCTGCCAGACTATTGACGGTGGTTTCGTCATTGTCGGACGCACAAACTCATTTGGTGCTGGTGAGTATGATGTTTATCTTATAAAAACCGATGAAAATGGCGGCACCCTCTGGACAAAAACCTTCGGAGGAGTAAATAATGAATTTCCCTTTCACGTTCAACAAACCTCTGATAATGGATATATCATTGCTGGTGAAACAAATTCATTCGGTTCAGATTGGGAAGTTTATCTTATAAAGACAGATAGTTTGGGTAACACGATCTGGACAAGGACATATGAAAATGGTTCAGTAGGTTATTCAGTTCAACAGACCTCTGATAGTGGATACATCATTGGAGGAAAGTGTGGTGGCCTTACCGGTGATGTTTGTCTCATAAAAACCGATGAAAATGGTGATACACTCTGGACACAGATATATGGTGGAGCATGGGACGATGCTTGCTATTCGGTTCGAGAAACAACTGATGGAGGGTATATTGCTGTAGGAGAAACCAGGTCATTTGGAGCAGGCTATTATGATGTTTATGTTCTAAAAACAGATATTAATGGCGATACACTTTGGGCGAAGACATACGGCACAGCAGATGATGAACAGGGATGGTCAGTTCAACAGACTCTTGACCATGGGTATATAATTTCAGGTTTTACAGGCCCTTACTTAGGCGCCAAGGATATTTATTTAATCAAAATAGATAGTATTGGTAATCTACTCTGGACAAAATCCTTTGGTGGTACAGTAGACGAGAAAGGTAGACAAGTCGTGCAGACTTTTGATACAGGATATATCGTTACCGGACATACAACTTCCTTTGGTGCTGGTGGCTATGATATTTATGTAGTAAGAACCGATTCACTTGGCGATAGTCTGTGGACCAAAACCTATGGCGGAACAAGTAATGAACGCGCTTGGTCAGTTCAGCAGACCTCGGATGGCGGATATGTAGTTGCCGGTGGAACATATTCATTCGGGACCGCCGGGAGCCAAGATGTTTATCTTATAAGGATAGAGCCGGAACCGGTCGGTACTGCAGAGCATCAAAATCCAGATTCCAAGATTCAAGATCCATTCTTGGAGATTTTTCCAAATCCGTTCTCAAAGCTAACAAAAATCAGCTTTAGCAAAGTGCATCCCGATAAGATAACATGCTCATCCTGCAGAACAAGTAGCGCAGAGAGCATATCCGCCACGCAGTATGGCGGATTAAAAATATACGATGCCACAGGCAAATTAGTTAGAGATTTTTCTCGCTCTACGCTCATCACCTGGGATGGCACTGATGATTTCGGTAAAAAACTTCCTACTGGTGTTTACTTTGTGCGTTTGACGGCATCCGATGAGAGTTTTACCAAAAAGGTAATATTACTGCGGTAGAGACAAAGGAACGGAGAGATAAGGGAAAACGATGAATGTCGTACTAACTTGAAATAGTTACTAATCGTGTGGAGTATTAATGTCTCCATTTCTCCGAAGCTCGGTCACTTCCCACACTCACTTACCATCTTTCTTATTTCTTCTGAGTCGGGTATTATCTTCAAAACTTTCTCGAGCACTTTCTTTGCATCGTTTTTATTGCGATGCTCCAGGCATTTCTTTGCAAAATGCACTGCCTCGGTTTCCAGTCTGTTCAATACTACCCGCCGCATGTTTTCTGACCAGGGGTCATACATCTTCTTAAACGGCTCACCTCTGAATAACTTAAATGCCAGCAAATATTCTTTTTTAGCAAACTCCCATTCACCAGCACGTTCAAGTGCCTTTGCCCGAATCATAGTTTCTTCGTAGAACTGATAATCAGTCGTAATATACCCTTTGAAATGGAGAAAACCCTGCTTTATGAAGAGCGTACCTGGAAGCAACCTGAGATATTTCCTGACACCAAATAAAAGATGGGAGAGTGAATTCTGGGGATTTTTGGCATGCGGCCAGAAATTTCTATATAGCGAGTTCAATTCGATCCTCTTTTTAAAACTAAGGTGAATATTAAAACTCGTATACATTGGCGTTAGCCTGTGTAATTTTACATTGTTCCGATATATATGCACCGGTCCCAAAAAATTCAGACGATAAACAGGAATATTTTTCTGGAAAACTGGGAGTCTTAATAACTCCTTAGGTAGTCCGGTAGTCTTTCCTTTGGCGATGAGGTTATTTACCGAATCAGGGAACAACGGGATTAAACGATGAAAAAATCCCATAAGTCTTTGGGTGGTTGCATAATTAAACGCCCTCCTATAATCTCTTATTCTTAAAGATTTTGATGCTTGACGCAGAAATGTTGCAAGCCTCAGATCGGGCATCAGGGTTGCGCTCTTGGGAAGACGCTTTTGTCCTAAAATAATCCGTGCAAGTAAATCGTTTCGCCTTATTTTGAATTTCCTAAGTTGTAAAAATACCCTTTTGATAAGGTTTCTTGCTTTTCCTCCATCGCCTAAACTGGCTAAACAAGAGGCAAGTGTTAAAGTCGAAGACCATAGGTGAAAAGGTATCGCCTCTTTTCTGGCGCTGGCCAAGGACTGGTTTGAAAATGCAACCGCATCCTCAATCTTACCTTGACCAAATGCACACAAAGAATTGACTATGAGGCCAAGCGTCTTGTCTAAACTGATCTTTTTGTTTGCTTTTTTTAGAGTTCTTTTCGCTAAATTATATTCACCCGCCATTGCCATATTAGCCGCAAGTATTTTATATGTATATTCTTTATTTTTGTTAATTTTTAGACTTTTTTCTAACCATTGTCGAGCTTTTCTATGAAATCCGATGCCAGAATAAAAAGAGGCTATCATACCCAAAAATCCGGAATATACCGGATGCTTACAAAAATTTTCACATCTATGTATACATAAGAGTGCCTCTTTTATTCTTCCAGACCGCGCAAGGCTCTGCGCTTCAGCAATTAGAATCTCAAATCGTCTAACAGGACTACAAGTATTACGGTTTTTGATCTTCTCTATTTTTTTCTTCAATTTTCGTGCGAGAAGGAGTTGTTCTTTATGAAAACCGAGCCAATCCATTGCGTTAAGTTCAATCGCACCGGCGCGCAATGCAGTATAGAACATATTTTTTTTCTCCGCCTTTTCTCTAATTAACCTTGCCTTATGCATAAGTTCTGGGAACGGTATTTCTCCATAAAGCAAATTGAGTTTTTCTTGTTGTCTTGATAAGGAGAGCAGGTCATCGGGAATTTTCTTAAGAACTTCCTTATCAGGACAGTGGGGGAGTTTATTCAGAATTCGAGCCGCGCGATAAATTTCACCCTTTTCTAAATAATCTCGCGCATTCTTCAAACCATCTTTTATTTCTGGAGTTTCCCAACCACTTAATTTCTCACTCTGGCCAGAAAGATTATATCTCCGCCAGACATTCCATATTCCGCCCGTTGAAATTTTAATTCCCTGTCTATTGAGAATCTCCTTAGCCTGCGAAACAGTAAGCACTGGATTATTCTCTTTTAATAAGACAATTTTCTCCTCAATTTGATGCGCCAATCTTTTTGGATGTCTTCGGTAATTTTTTTTTCTCTTTAAATTCTCTTCTCCGCCTTGCTGATACCTCTTTATCCATCTTCTCAAAGTGATGGGATGAATATTGAATGAAGAGGCGACCTCGTTTAAGGAGTTAAACTCAATATATTTCTTTACTGCTTGGACACGGACATTAAAACGGTCAATAGTCCCGAGTTGCAATTTCATGTGAATATTGTATCCAAAATAAAACATTTGTCAACAGATAGGTAGTAAGGTTAAAATAGTGTTGAAAAATCAAGGATTATTTGTCAATGGATTCTTAAAATATTACATATTTAAGAATATAAACATTAAGGAGAGGAGGCAATATGAAGGTTATAATTTTAATAAGCATCTTTTCTTTGATATGCGGGTTAAGCGCAGAACGGATAGAAAAAAGGGATTTTTTAATTAATGATGATAAAAACCTTGCTAGCGGATGTTCCCAGGAATGGCCTTCTGTAGCAATGAGCAGCGCCGGAGATTTTGTTGTCGTTTGGGAGGATGCTCGAAACGGCGATGATGATATTTATTGCCAGCGATACAATTACCTGGGCATTCCTCAGGGTCCGAGTGTCAGGGTGAATGATGATGCTGGGTCAACCGACCAAAAAGAAGCCTCGGTTGCGATTGACAGCGCAGGAAATTCAGTTATTGTATGGGTAGATTACCGTAATGGTCCTGCGAACATCTATGCCCAGCGCTATGACCCATCTGGGACTCCCCAGGGTCCAAATTTCCAAGTGAGCACAGGTGAGTCTCACCCCTCAGTTGGAATGGATGATATGGGAAACTTTGTCATCGTTTGGGTAGAGAACCAAGACATCTATGCCCAGCGCTTTGACTCCTCAGGCAATCCCCAGGGCACAAGTTTTAAGGTAAACGATGATGCGGGGTCAAATTATCAAGGGTGCCCGAGAATTGCAATGGATGGAGAAGGAAACTTTGTGGTCACCTGGTCAGACCACCGCAGCGGTGATTTGGACATCTATGCCCAGCGCTATGATGCCGCGGGTAATCCCCAGGGACCAAATTTCAAGGTGAATGATGATGTGGGTTCATTTGCTCAAGACTATTCTGCAGTTGCAATAGCCAGCACAAAAGACTTTGTCATCGTATGGGGAGATAGACGCAATGGCAATTTTGACATCTATGCCCAGCGCTATGACTCCTCAGGCAATCCCCAGGGTCCAAATTTCAAGGTGAATGATGCTGGACCACGGAACGAGTGGTATTGTTCGGTTGCAATGGATAGCATGGGAAACTTTTTTATTGTATGGCAAGATGAGCGGGATGTGCCTAACCTACCCAACATTTATGGTCAATACTATGATGCCGCGGGCAATCCCCTGGGACCAAATTTCTTAGTGAATGACGAGTTAGATTTATATGTCCAATTTGTGCCTTCAGTTGCCATGGATGAGGGAGGAAATTCTGTGGTAGTATGGCAAGATGGACGCGGGTATGATATCTATGGTCAGCGCTATAATCCCTTGGGCACACCCATTGGTTCAAATTTTCGGGTGAACTATGATGATGTAGGCTCATATTACCAGAAGGAACCCGCCATCGCAATGAACAGTCAAGGAAATTTTGTAGCGGTGTGGACAGATTCCCGCAGTGGAGAGGATATCTACGGACAATTATTTGATGCTACAGGCGAACCCATAGGTTCAAATTTCAGGGTAAATAATGATATAACAGAATCACACTGGTACCCTTCAGTGGCGATGGACGATGCGGGAAACTTCCTTGTGGCATGGACTTACGGACCCTCTGAGATCCTTGGCCAGCGCTATGATGCCGCGGGTAATCCCCAGGGACCAAATTTCTTAGTGAATGATGTGACTACAAGTTTCCAGGCTGCGCCTTCGGTGGCAATGAATGGCACAGGAAATTCGGTTATTGTATGGGTAGATAACCGTAATGGTCCTGCGAATATCTATGCCCAGCGCTATGACCCATCTGGGACTCCCCAGGGTCCAAATTTCCAAGTGAGTACAGGTGGGTCTTGGCCTTCAGTTGCAATAGACAGTGCAGGAAACTTTGTCGTAGCCTGGGCAACCGATGATATTTATGCACGGCGTTACGATGCCGCGGGCAATCCTCAGGGTGCAAGTTTCAAGGTAAATGATGATGTGGGCACAAACGAACAAGGGTGTCCTGCGATAGCAATAGATAATGCAGGAAACTTTGTAATTACCTGGCACGATAAGCGTAATGGAAATTGGGACATCTATGGCCAGCGCTATGATGCCGCGGGCAATCCTTTGGGTTCAAACTTCAAGGTGAATGATGATGCCGGAACAACTGATCAGCTGATGCCGTCAATCGCAATAGACCCGATTTCATCTCACGATCGTTTTGTGATTGTTTGGCCCGATAACAGAAACCTTGATGGCGACCCTGAGATATTGGCACAGAAATATGAAGGAGGAAACCCAGTGCTCGGAAATCTTCAGATAAATCAACCCGATTTATTCCCCTATAACCATCAATCCCTGTGGCGTTTTAGTGTAACCTGCAACGATACCACGGTGGGCTTTGTCTGGATGGATAACCGAAGACACAAGGCGTGGGACATTTATGGTAAACTGACTTACTGGAATTTAACAGTAGATATTGCAGAAAAAAATGGCATTGGGAATCAGTCGCCAAGAATTAGCGTTTATCCGAATCCATTCACCAAATCGACAGTCATCAGGTATTCGTCATTAGCCTTTAATGACCCGCGATGCCCAACATTGCGAATCTATGACGCAACTGGTAGGTTGGTTAAATCTTTCATACTTTCTACTTCCATTGTCTGGGACGGCAAGGATATGCATGGTAAAGAGGTTCAGTCTGGTGTCTATTTTTTGAGGATAGAAAAGTACACACCAGCGAAAGTTGTGAAATTGAGGTAAGGAGGAGCCATGGCAACATTGGTATTAATTTTTATGGTGGCGGTGCTGCCGCCGATACCCGGGAAATTAACCGCGGAATTATCAGAAATTTTGCACGATGCCGCGTCCCAAGAAAAAATTTTTGTTATCGTCCATATGAATACTGAATATCCTTATGAAAGTCTTGTGGATATGGATGCCCAAGAAAAGTGTGTGGTCTTCAAAAATGTTGCGGAAAATTCCCAGAGTGATGTTTTCGAGTATCTAAAATCTTTATCCGAGAATAAAGTTGAGTTAGGAGGACAATTCTGGATTTTCAATGGTTTTCATCTCAAGGCGACCAAGGATGTGATTATGGCATTAACGAGGCGTAATGACATCTGGTTTATCTGTCATAATACCGAAGTTCATGCCCATCGTGTTCGGGAAGATAATATCCGAGTTAAGAAAAAACGTTCTCGGGTAGTGGAGTGGAATATTTCAAAGGTAATGGCGGATTCTTGCTGGACAGCAGGCTATAATGGCTCGGGAATAATCTTGGGTCACATTGATACCGGGGTGGATGTTGACCATCCTGCCCTTTCGGGTAAATGGCTTTCACCCTACTGGCTTGATGGGGTTAATGGACAACCTACGCCATACGATGATAATAACCATGGCACACATACGATGGGAACAATTTGCGGTGGTGATGGTCCAGGTCTATTTACGGATGACATTGGTATAGCTTATGGTGCTCAATATATACCCACCAAGGCATTTAACGCGAGTGGAACAGGGACTTATGCATCAATTGACACCTGTATGCAGTATCTTGCAGACTTAAAAGCGGGTGGCGTTGATATTCGAGCGATTGGTAATTCCTGGGGCGCGGTTAATGGTGCTGACTTACACTGGTGGAGTATTGTTCTAAACTGGAAGATACTTGGCGTATTTCCGGTCTTCTCTATTGGCAATAGTGGTCCTGGGCCAGGCTCGGTTGGCTCACCTGGTAGTTATCCATTAACGATTGGTGTGGGCGCAACTGATAGCCTCGATGATATCGCTTTTTTCTCCTCCCGTGGTCCAGCCCCGAATATTGATCCGATTAACGACCCACAGTATTGGTATTATTCAGATTGGAACCTTTTGAAACCCGATGTTTCTGCACCGGGAGTAGATGTGCGTTCCTCTATTCCTGGTGGTGGATACGGCTTGCTCACCGGCACCTCGATGGCGTCACCCCATATTACCGGTGGCGTCGCACTCCTCTTAGACAAGAACCCATATCTTACGGTTGACGACATCTATGAACTACTGTATCAAAATTGTGAACAGCCTACCCAGGGTGCACCCTACCCCAATTATAACTATGGTTGGGGAAGGATAAACCTTTGGCATTCATTGCAGGCAACGCCGCCAGGCAACAAGCCGAATATTAAAATCGTTCGCATCGAGGTTGTCGGTGGTAATGAAAATGGCAGACTCGACCCAGGTGAAACAGCGGGCATCGTCTCTTATCTCAGGAACAACGGTGGTATTTCTGCAACGGGCACTATAGCAAAATTGCGCATTAATGACAGTTACATTACAATTAACGATTCTACTACTAATTTGGGGACTATTTTGCCGCGTGATACAGTAGATAACAGTGCTGATCCATTCAGCGTTACTGTGTCGCCAGTCTGTCCTGAGGGCTATATTCTCAATTTCCAGTTATATATTGTCTGTGCCGAGTCATCTTGGACAAGGAATTTCGATTTAATAGTAGGAAATCCTGGTGAAGATTATGCAACCCATGACTGTGGTAATTGTAAATTGACAGTGACTCGTTATGGTGCAATCGGCTTCATGGGTTCAAATCAATCCGCGGGGCTGGGGTTTATCTATCCCATTTCTGGGCCCAAGCGCCTTTACTATGGTAGTTTTGCTGTAGGAACAGATGCCGATTATTGTGTTGACCGATATTTTGAAAAGAATGAATGCGATGATGAAGACTGGAATACAGTCACCAGTCCAGTATATGGTGGGGTGCGGATGTATGAACCAGGCCCTGGTAATTTAGATGAATATACCACGGCACTATACGATGATTCTGGGCATCCAAATTCCAAAGGGTTACTATGTGAACAGTATTCATGGGCATGGGATGATCCTAATGCGAGCGAGTTTGTGACTATAAAGTTTGTTCTAAAGAATCAGGGATCATTTGCGATTAACAGCCTCTATGCGGCGCTTTTTATGGATTTCGATATTGGTGATTATTCGAATAATCAAGGCTCATCCGAGACTGCGCGTAATTTAACCTGGATGTATGAAGCAGGAACAGGAGCACCCTACTATGTGGGCGTGGCGATGTTGGATCCCCCACGTACCACATCGCCTGCAAATCTGGCTTTGATTGACCACCTCATTTATGTTTATCCATATCAAGGCCTACCGGACAGTATTCAAATCCAGTTTATGGACGGAACAATAATAAATCCATCTTCAAATCGGCTTTTTGACTGGTCAACTTGTAATTCCGCGGGGCCATTTAATTTAAACCCGGGTGATAGCGCGGTAGTGGCGTTTGCGATTTTAGGCGGAGACAATTTGAACGACTTAAAAACGAATGCAGATACCGCATATACTCGTTATTGGAATTTAGAGTTTGGGATTGAAGATAATAAATTACCTTCAGAGCAGTCCATACCTCAATTGATGTTAACGCCAGTTATTGCTCGTAATAGAACCCTTACTTTGAGGTATAATTTGGGCACTGCGACCCCGGTTAATCTTAAGATTTATGATGTGCTTGGTCGGTTAGTTGATGAACACAATTACGGCGTGCTTCATAATTCTGGCGAATTTACGGTCGGTTTGAATACATTGGCACAGGGTATCTATTTTGTGCAGTTGGAGACTGGGGATTACAAGAAGACCGAGAAGGTGGTGTTAATAAAATAATTGATACTGGATAAGAAAACCATTTCGGATTTCGACTTTCCGGAATTCGGAATTGAAGGATTGGTACTCGATACTTGATTCTTGATTCTGGATGAAAAGCATATCAGGATATCAGGGTATCAGCGGATCAGGGATTTAACAAAAAGCATACAGGGGATCAGGGGCCAGAACTGGATTCGCGATACTGGATTCTGGATACTTGAAAAACCGTAAGTCATTGAGTTATTGAATCATTGAAAAATCATTTGTCATTTAGTCATTCGTCATTAAGTCATTGAAAAACCAGATAAACCAGAAAAACCAAAAAAACCAGAGATGCTGAATTAAGTTCAGCATAAGAGAAATAGTATTTCGACTTGCGTCTGCCATCCGCCAGAAATCGTGATGACAGATAGGAAATTTGGAATTAAACCAAATTCTGTCCTTTTGCAAAGTGTAAAGAGTGTCTATTTTTTTCTTGATTTTTTGAAAATCTATTCTATAATAAAACACCTGATCTTTTTTCACTACTTTGTTTGACGCAGAAGTTGTAGAGCAGGTGTAGTTATCATCACTCTTTCTCGCAAACAGGGTTTTGATTGAAGAACGGGTATTGAGAAAGGAGGAGATTATGAACACTAAAAGATGCCTTATCAGCCTTTTTGTAATACTCTTAGCCTATGCCTGGGCAACACCCAAATTAACCGCCCAGAAAAGCAGGTTGGTTCCAAAGATGCTCAATTATCAGGGGTATCTGACCGATACCTTAGATGTGCCGATTAACGACACACTGAATATGATTTTCAGGATTTATGATGCATCGAGCGGAGGTAACGAGTTATGGAATGAGACCCAGGCTGGGGTAATAATCGAGCGCGGAGTATTCAGTGTGATACTGGGCAGTGTCAGTGCGATTCCGGATTCGGTCTTCACCGGTGGCACAGAGCGCTGGTTGGAGATTACCGTGGCCGGTAATGTTTTATCACCGCGCACCCGGATTACCTCAGTGGGTTATGCATATACTGCGACCTATGCAGATACTGCAGAGTATGCGAGGAATGCAACTGCAGATAATGATTGGCAGGTTTCTGGAAACAATATGTGGTCAATACCTTCTGGAAATGTCGGGGTAGGAACATCAACTCCACAATGTAAGTTTTCAATAAATGGTGATTTGAGTGTGGGTGGACATGATATTTCTCTTAGCGTGCAACCAATAGACCACTGGCAGGACTATAACATTGGAGTCCAAAATCCCGGTATTTTAGGTATTCACTGCGATGGTAGTAGTACATTGAGCCTCCGGACTGATGGTAATCTTTATGTTGATGGCCAGGCTGGGATTGGAACAACTACTCCCGCTGAAAGGTTGGATGTTAATGGCACAGTTGCAATGACTGGTTTCAAGATGCCCACCGGTGCGTCGGAAGGCTATGTGCTCACCTGCGACGATACTGGAGTCGGAACCTGGGAGTCTTTTACTACAAATGACAGTGATTGGGTTAGGGCTGGTGCCCCACTCGATTCAGTGCTTTTTACTGCGCACTATCTTGGCATTGCCCGTGGTGGAGTCCAGAATATGTTTTACGGCGATAGTGCTCATACCCATATTAATTTTGGTGTTGCCTGCACAACCGGAAGAAATGGTCAGGGCTTTTCATATATGACCATAAGTGGGGGATACGGTAACAAGGCGACCAGTCATTGTGCAACGGTGGCTGGTGGATATCATAATTTAGCTACCGGAGATAATGCGACGATTGGAGGTGGGTATTCTAATACAGCGAGTGAAGCACATACAGTTGTATCAGGTGGATATTATAATACAGCCAGCGAGCTCAGCGCTACCGTATCAGGCGGTTATATGAACACGGCCGGTGAATATGCAACTGTAGGCGGAGGTAGGAATAACACAGCCAGCTATATGTCAACGGTAGGAGGAGGGGGTCGAAATACTGCAAGTAGTTGGCACGCTACGGTATCTGGAGGTTACAGAAATATGGCGAGCGGACCAGAATCAACCGTGGGTGGAGGTATGGAAGATACCACCAATGCTTATTATGGGGGTGTTTTTTCGGGATACAAAAATCTTGCCGGCGACGAAGAGGGTGATTCTGCCGCAACGGTTGTGGGTGGTAAAGAAAATAGAGCAATCGCAATGTTTTCCATTGTCGGTGGTGGTTTGAGTAATCTGGTTGATGGTGATTATTCTGCAATTCTGGGTGGTTACGCAGATACGATTACCGCGAGCGGTGATTATTCTTATCTCTTTGGGATCAATAGTAAATTAACTGCAGACTCAACCTTTATGGTTGATATGCCTCATATCCGATTTGGTGATGAGGCAAATGGTTATGAGTTTCCGACTGCTGATGGCTCGGCGAATCAGGTGATGGTGACCGATGGTAGTGGTCAGCTATCCTGGAACAATTTAGATGATAATGACTGGATAATTTTAGGAAATGATATGTATGCGGGCGTTTCTGGTAATGTTGGTATTGGAACAACTTCGCCTGGCAATATTCTTACAGTTCAACAATCATCTTCAACCGACCCTATTGCTGATGCGTGGACAACCTATTCATCAAAAAGATGGATGACCAATATTAAGACAATCCCGGATGCTTTGCAAAAGGTGATGCAGTTGCGGGGTGTCTATTTTGATTGGAAGAATACTAAAGAACACGACATCGGAATGATTGCAGAAGAGGTTGGTAAGGTGATACCAGAAGTCGTATATAAAGAGAATGAAACAGATGCCCGCTCGATCGATTATGGCAGATTGGTTGCCTTACTGATTGAGTCAGTAAAGGAACAGCAGAGAGAAATTGAAAGACTAAAGGCGGAGGTCAACCAACTGAAAAACAGCGAGCGATAAGTTAAATTTGTACATTATATGCTGATGTGAGGTAGTCACTAATTGTGTTGACAGTTTAGACTCAAAAAAGAGAGTTGCCGAGTCACGGCCTTTCGTGTATAATAAGAAAATGAAACGAAAGGAGAAAAAAATGACTCAGCAACAATATATTATACGCAGAAAGTTGAACATTGTCCAGCTTTCCGAACAGTTGGGCAATATCAGTGAAGCCTGTCGCAGGTTAGGTGTCAGTCGACAGCATTACTATGATATTAAATCCGCCTTAGAGACTGAAGGGATTGAGGGGTTATTAGAGAAAGCCCGGAACAGACCGCGTTTTAAGAATCGGGTTGCGCCGGAGATCGAAGAGCGGGTGTTAAGCTATTCATTGGAGTTTCCGACGCACGGTCAGGTGCGGGTATCCAATGAGCTCAAGAAAGAGGGCATCAGTTTGAATCCGGGTGGCGTACGCAGTATTTGGTTGCGACACAAGCTGGAGAAGAGTACCCTGCGGCTCAAGCGTTTAGAGAAATGGACGGCAGAGCACGGTAATATTCTTACCGAGAGCCAGGTTCAGGCATTGGAAAAGGCGAAAGAGGAAAAGGAAGCGTGGGGTGAAATCGAATCGTTTCATCCGGGGTTTTTGTTAGGTCAGGATACCTTTTATGTTGGTTGGATCAAAGGGATCGGTAAGATCTATCAGCAGACCGGGATCGACACCTACTCTAATGTTGGGTTTGCCAAACTTTATATTGAGAAAACTGCGATTACTGCGGCGGATTTCATAAACGACAAGGTATTACCCTTTTTCGACGAGCACGAGATTCGGTTACTGCGCGTTTTGACGGATCGTGGTACTGAGTACTGTGGGGCGCGAGAGACTCATCCCTACGAGCTTTATTTGTATTTAAATGACATTGACCATACCCGGACCAAGGCGCGTCATCCCCAGACCAACGGGTGTACCGAACGGTTCAATCAGACACTGCTTGATGAGTTCTACAAAGTTGCCTTCCGGAAAAAGCTCTATACCTCCCTTGAGGAGATCCAGGTTGATCTGGATGCGTTCCTTAAGGAGTACAATGAACAGCGCACAAACCAAGGAAAATACTGTAAGGGTCGAACACCGATGGAAACATTTATCGATGGACTTGACCTTTATCGGCAGTATGTGTATGATGGTAAGAAAGTGGAACAGAAGGCAGCGTAGATGAGACAAACGAAAGGCCGTTTGTCAACACGAATGGTGACTAATGCACGTAAACTATAACTCGTTTCGTTCGTTAAGAGCGTTTAGAGCGTTTTGTTCGTTTAGAACGTTTTTAGCATTTTGAGCGTTTCGTTCGTTGAATTCGTTAAGAGCGTTCGTCTTTCAGCGAAGTGTTTTATTACAGCCTTAGGCGTTAGTTTTACAGGCGAAGCCGTTCGTTTACAGCGGTAGCGTTTAGTCTCCGACACACCGTCACTCCGATACTCCGTTACCCCGATGCACCGATACACTCCCTGCTCTCTGCCCTTGGTCTTGCCTCGCGAAACAAGTTTCGCTACTCCATTTACTACTACATATTCCATGCTTTACTCACTACCCACTATCCTTTCCGCTCGCTCAAGCACCCTCTCCGCTTCTTCAGTTTTTCCCCTCTTGCGCAACTCATCTGCAAAAGTTTTTACTTCCTTTTCGTATGAGAAAAGGACTTCGAGTCTCTTATCATCCGACCAGTCATCGTACATCTTGCGGAAAGGTTCACCGCGGAATAGCTTGAATGCCCGCAAGAATTCTTTCTTTGCAAATTCCCATTCTCCTGCTCGCAGGAGTGCCTTCGCCTGCGCAAGACTTTGTTCATATTCACCATAATCCGTTATAAAATGAATGCCCCTGTTTATTAAAACAGGGTTGTCTTTCCTATACGAAACCTCAATGAGATGAGAAGGAATCTTCAGTTCTTTCTTAATTCTTACTAACAGGTGTGAAAGGTTTCTTGGCGGATTGACACTATTCCTCCAGAAGTTGTAATAGATTTTATCAAGTGAAATGCTCTTACCAGGTTCACCTGCCTTTAATGCAAGCTGAATTAAGAAAGCAGTATCCTTTGGTCTTAATTTTGTTTTTAGATATTTCTGATTCTTATAAACGATGAGATTCCCAAGAAATTTGATTTCATATACAGGTGCTTCTTTGTTAAACAAAGGTAACCTCAAGATTGCCTTAGGTAATCCAGTTGGTTTCCCTCTTCGTAAAAGATTTAAAATGACTTCAGGGAAAAATAGAATAAAGAAGTTTAGATACCCGGTGATTTTGTTTTTGCTTGCGTATTTTAAAAGAGAACTATATCCTTTAGTTTTTTTGCTCTGATTGAGTCTCTGCATCGTTGTAAGCAATTTAATAACAGGGAAACCGTGAATTTCTCTGTGTGAACGGGAAACCCCAAGAATGATTTTTCTTACAATCACTTTACGGTGCATTTTCAATTTCTTGAGAAGAGGAATATATTTTTTGATAAGGGATCTTCCTTTTTTCTCTACTCCCAGAGCATAATAAAGCGCGGCTTGGGTAAGAGAGGCAGAATGAAGATAATTAAACAGTTCAGCCTTTTTTGCCTTCTGGAAAGCATATTGAGCATATTTAGAGGCGGAATGGATCTTTCCTTGTGCTAGGAAACATTGTGCTCGTACAATTGTGCCAAGAGCTTTAAGCTCTTCTCTTCTTGTCTCTGCCTCTTTCAATAATCTAATTGCTGAGCGATATTCACCAGAAATAAAGAAAAAAGAAGCAATCTGTGTTATCGGAATCTTTATATTCCAAATTTTCTCTTTTCTTAAATATGGTTTTATAAGTTCTCTCAGTGACTTGAAATCTTCCATAAAGGAGTAAACAGAAATGAGTTCTGTTAAGAAACCTTCTGTGTTGTAATATCTTAGCATCTTTTTACATTTCCTTACACACCTATGAGCTCTTTTAGGTTTCAAAAGATTTGCCCAGGCAATACCTTCTGATAATAAAAATGTGAACTCTATTCCAGGGTCTTTGACTCCTTTTACCAAAGGTCTTAGGTGATGTATAAGTTTAATATGTTCCTCCGTTTTATTCATCCACTCTAAGGCAATTAACTCTTCAATCCCCGCTCGGATTGATGAGTAATACATTTTTCTTTTCTCAAAGAGTTGTCTCAATTTCTTGCTTTTTTCCCTGTACTCAGGGAAAGGAATTTTACCAAAAAGCAATGTTAACTTCTCCAATCTTCTCTTTAAAGAAAGAAGTTCATCTGGCACCTTTTCAAGAAACTTTGGATTTTTAAAGACATAAAGGGAATTAAGCAGTTTGGCAGCCTCTCTTACCTTTTTTCTTTGTAAATATTCTTTAATCATTTCTGACTTGACTGAATCCTCTTTATTCTGAGAAACATAGGCTATAAAATTGTCTGAGTATTTCTTTCTAATAAATCCAGTGTATCCATATCTTTTCCAAACATTCCAAATTCCCTTGATAGAAACTCTCAATCCTTGTGTTTTTAGAACCTTCCTTGCTTCTCTGACTGTTAAAGCAGGATTTTTTTCCTTCAGGAGTGCAATTTTTGTTTCTAATTCTTCTGGATATCTGTTCCATACCCTTCTGTAGGTTGAAAGAAGTCTTTGTTTTCCCTCTTTTTTATACAGTTTTACCCATTTGTATACGCTTCTATAGTGAACATTGAATTTGTTAGCAGTTTGCATCAAGGTGGTATTATTATTTAAATAATGCTGGGCAATCTGCAACCTTCTTTCTGGTTCTATTTGACACATTTGTGGAAACATATAACAAAAATTTTGCTATTTGTCAAGTAAAAAATTTAGGTGTCCTAAATACCCTATATAATAACGATCTCTATAGCAAAGTGGCATGCAGGAGAAACACATTTTATATTATTCTTTTATTAGTAGTTAATTGAAAAGAGAAAACACAAAAGGAGTGATAATGAAGAAATCATTTCTACTAATATTAATATCTATTCTTATCTTCTTTCCATCTATTCTCCTTATGGCTGATTTCCCTATTTCAACAGCAGCAAATGACCAGGAATTACCCGCTGTTGCGTGGGATGGAACAAATTATCTTGTCGTCTGGGAAGATGGGAGGATCGAAATCTATGACATTTTTGGGCAAAGGATTAATCCCTCTGGTGGACTTGTTGGAGGAAATTTTCTTATTAACACAACATCGGGAATGTTACATGCTTCGCCTGCTCTTGATTGGGACGGAAGCCATTACTTAGTCGCATGGCAACATAAATCATCACCTGGTTCTGACATTTATGGAAATCTTGATATCGGAGTTACTGGTATTGAACTTCTAAGTTTCTCTGCAAGCCCGACCAATACTGGTATTTTGCTAACCTGGTTCGCATCGTTAGATGGAAATGGAATATGTTGGGTTATAGAAAGGGGACATAAAAAAGACGGTGATTTCCATCGTATTACAACCATTCCGATTAAGGGAAGTGCTCCACACAGTGAGAGGTTTAAATATGAGGATAACAGTGTTATTCCTGGTGTTGGCTATTACTATAGATTGGAAAATCTGAAGCAGAACAGTGATCTTTAAAAGCCTCGGAAAGGAGAAGAATTGGTTATGTTCTTCCCGCAGGAGTGTATTTTGTGAAACGCAAAGGTGCGGATAATAAGTCTGTTAAAGTAGTAAAGATTAGATAAAGAAGAAAAAGAAAGGAGGCAGTGATGATCAAACTGAATCTATGGCTTATCGCCATAATCATAATAATGATGAAGAGCTTGGCCTTCGCCCAACCAGATACCCTGTGGACCAAGACCTATGGCGGATCGGATGAGGATATTGGCGCCTCGGTTCAACAGACCACTGATAATGGCTATATCATCTGTGCTTACACCATGAGCTACGGTCCAGGAAGTTACGATGTCTATCTCATCAAGACCGATGCTGATGGTGATACCTTGTGGACCAAGATCTTTGGTGGGACAGCCTGGGATTTTGGCTACTCGGTTCAGCAGACCACAGATGGTGGCTATATCATCGCTGGAGTGACCTATAGCTACGGTGCAGGAAGTGGTGATGTCTATCTCATCAAGACCGATGCCGATGGTGATACCCTGTGGATTAAGACCATCGGTGGGACAGAGGATGATAGAGGCTATTCAGTTCAGCAGACCACAGATGGTGGCTATATCATCGCTGGATATAGCTGTAGCGTCAGTGGATTCGTGCCTGATGCCTACCTCGTCAAGACCGATGCCAATGGTGATACCCTATGGACCAAGACCTTTGGTTCCTCCAATTATTGGGATGAGGCCTTTTCGGTTCAGCAGACCACAGATAATGGCTATATCATTGCGGGAAGGACTGATAGCTACGGTGCAGGAGACTTTGATGCCTATCTCATCAAGACCGATGCCGATGGTAATACCATATGGATGAAGACCTTTGGTGGGACGGACGAGAATTGGGTCTATTCGGTTCAACAGACAACCGATAATGGTTATATCATTGCTGGACTGACCGGAGATCTTGATAGCGGCGATGTCTATCTCGTCAAGACCGATGCCGATGGTAATACCCAGTGGACCAAGACCTTTGGTGGAGTGGGCGATGACCGGGCCTTTTCGGTTCAGCAGACCACAGATAATGGCTATATCATTGCGGGAAGGACTGATAGCTACGGTGCAGGAGGCTTTGATGTCTATCTCATCAAGACCGATGCCGATGGTGATACCCTATGGACCAAGACCTTTGGTGGGTTGGGCGATGATGGGGGCAGATGGGTTCAGCAGACCACAGATAATGGCTATATCATCACCGGATGGACCAAAAGCTTTGGTGCAGGAAACTACGATATCTATCTCATCAAGACCGAATCGGAACTCGGTATTGAAGAAGAGTCCGATAATCCCATCAGACATCTCCACGGCCCAACGATCATCAGTGGACCGTTGCAACTGCCCGAAACTAAGGAATACCGGGTCTTTGATGTCTCGGGACGGGAGATAAAGCCAGGGCACATCAAACCAGGCATTTATTTCATCGAAGTCGAAGGCAGGATCGAAAGGAAGGTGGTGAAGATCAGGTAGTCAATCAGATCGAATTGGGGTCAATTTAATTATGAGTACTGATCAAATCCCTTTGCTGATCTTTTATCTGATAA
>DRIG01000092.1 GCA_011052815.1 candidate division WOR-3 bacterium
CGGGATTAGTTAATATTATCGTTGGTTTGAAAACATTGCCAATTAAATAGTGTAATGCTTCTCCTTTTGTTCTATAATTCATTGTTCTTTTAATCTTTTCCAGAAAAGTACCATCAATTTTTATAATAATAAAATCTTTATCCAGATTAATCTTCTCTTGAAAATTATCCTCATTCACAAAATGATAAGATTTGCCTAACAAATTGCATATTTTCAAAATACTTCCTACTTGGTTTTCTATCAAAGCATTCGTGGGATATATGAAAAAGGCATTTTCATTATAAAAGAATATAGGCAAAGCGGCAGCCATTGTTTTACCACTACCTGTTGGAGTTACAAGGATAAAAGATTTTTGCTTATTGAATTTCTCAAATAATTCTTTTTGATGCGGGTAAAGATCAAAGCCTTTTATTTTTTTTAACGGTATTCTTGGAAGTCTAAACTCATCAACTTCCATTTGTCAACCCCATCCTTTGCAGTATTCTTTTTGGTATTTGAATAATATGTTTCTCGGACTTGTCCTTTTTTTGTTCAATGAACCAATCATTTTTGATAGAAGCATATCGGTAGAAAGAATGCGGAGGGATTTTGGATATAATTCCACCTGTTATCTCTCCGTTTACATCTAAAGGATTTACTGGATGAGAAGGAGATTTTTCATCTGGGCTAAATTGTGCGGTAGAACTTTGTATTTGTTCCCAATATATTCTTGCCGGAATATTCTTCTTTCCCAATCTGACTACTGAAGGTGGGATAAAACCATTAAATGTGAACAGATAGAACTTAAATGCAATGGGGTTTTCTTTTTCAAATCTGGAGGCGAATTCTGGAACCAAGACAGTCTTAAATCCGTATTTAGGTGAATTATATTTATCAGTATCTCTCCCTGGAGTTTGTCTCAAATCATCTATTGCATTATACATAATTGATTCTCTTCTACTTGCAAAGCTTCTTGCAGGTGTTGAATAACAGGAAAATTTTTCTAAATCTTCAAAATATCTGGGAGTGTTTCCTTGGTATATAGCATAAGAGAACTGATTTATTGCATAGGTCAAAGCATAGTTGTGAATTACTGGAATGGTTGTGGAGATTCTACTAATTTCAGATGAAGAAAACCATAAGAAGTCATGAAGGAATAAGCAACCGTAAAATGTCTGGATATTATGTTCAGAGAGATTTATTTTATCCAGAATATCACTCATTTTTAGCTCTGTGTCTCTCTGAATTTTTGGACATCCTTATATATCTTATAAAGAAAATCACTACCTAATTGCTGATTTCTTGCTTCATCAATTACAGTTTTTAATTCATCGACTATCTCCTGTCCACCATTTTCTTGTACATTTCCAGTATTTGCCCCATTTCCTTCCTCTTTTTTATCATCCAATATCTTTATCTTATCAGGATTAGCAGTATACTGCAAGTAATCTCTCAGAATAGCAACAACAGTTTGTTCTATTTCTAAGGATGTCTTGTCTTCAATATTTATTTTTTTGTCATATAATTCAAGAGTAAATTCAAGTGGGGTTATTATTTCCTCCCATCCTGCTGCAATGCCAACTATATGATTTCTTATATCTCCTCCAATTCTCGTTTCTGCACCGTAACTTTTTGCGGATAATAGAGTTTTTATCGTCAGAATCAACTCCTCTCTTGAAACACTTTTTAGAGTTACAATAGATGGAAAAATAGTAGCCGGTTTAACAACATATCTACTCCCAAGTGCCTGGCCAGTCATTATATTTTTGTCATTAATTGCATTGAATGTTATTGTTTCCTCAATATCATCCCATGGAAGTAATGAAAATGCTGTAGAATATTCTATTCTATGTTTTATGTTTGCCTCTTGACTTAAAGCAGTTGCGCCATATAACACACATCTAGGACATTCCATGCATAATTTATCCTTTAAATAGCACTGCTTTATTTTTTTCACCTTTTTCTCATTATTATTATCCCCTAACTCTAACTTATCATTTTCAATACCGCCCTGTTTTTCTACGGCTGTCCTGAGCATCCTTTCTAATTCTCTTGATTCAACTGCCTTTTGTTTTGAAGCAAAGAAAGCAACCCTACTAATTTGCTCCTTGCTATTTATAGAAAGTGGAGTTGCTACTGTATTTAACTCTTTTGTATCCTCTGTTCTTAAAGCAGTATAATCCAATATCTCCCTTATTAGGAAAATTTGAATAGTCTTTGCTCCAATGATGGGCTCTGGTTTTTCAACCAAGTAATCTCCTAACAAAGTGTTTATATCCATTCTTTCCTCCTTTTTTGTTTTACTATCAGTCATTATTAACCTCCTCTATATCTATAATCTTTTTTCCTAAATCCTTGTGTTGTTGCCAGAAATTTCTGATATCTTCTTTTTGCTTTTCGTTACCTTCTTTAAAGTATTTTCCAGTTTTTGTAGGAAACCTTATATCATTCCAATCTGTTATATGCTGTTTTCCCCATTTTGATTTTAAATCATTAAGTTTATTATTATATGTTTTTTTAAGATAGTTGATAAAATCTTCTCTAATTTGCTCTAACTCCTGTATATTCTTTTTCCGCCGACAGAAATATACCTCGTAATCTATCATTTCCATTACTCTGGGAAGCTCTGTTGGTAATAATTCCTGTCTGAAATTTAGTAACTCATCGATTGCCTTTTCCATAACTTGTATTGCTTCATTGCTTACATAACCAGAAATTCTATTCATTTCGTGCATTCTCAGAGCCCGCGCTTTTATGAATTCTGGCGTATTTTTTCTATTTTTTGACATTTCGATAATTTTTGAGACTGGTCCCATGACGCTATATTTACTGGACGTGTTGGAGACAGAATAAAAATCTAGATATTCGCTTAGTTTTTTCACCAAGTTATTAATCTTTTCTTTTCTTTCTTTCAGGTTAATTTCGCCTGAAGTTACCATAATAATTGACCTCATTGTAATACCTCCTTTGTGTTTTCTATGAGGTTATATGTTTCAATATGACCTGCGTAGTTCGTCCTCTTCCCAGCCTTTTTATTTTTCTCATCCTGCATTTCAATCCTTCTCAATATATGCCCTTCAGTTCTGGCTGTTAATATTTCAAAAAGACCTGTTCTATCTGAATATGCTGTTTTAAGTGTTAAGATAATTGCTGAAGCAATTGCTTTTAGCCATTTTTTTGCAGAGTAAATGAGCTTTCCTTTGGAGTTAATATAGTCATAATCTCTAATCCATTCATCACCCACTATCTGTCTGATAAGATGGTTCTCTGGCACATATACCAACCCCCGTCTCTGAGTTATGTCTATTTTATTTATTTTATCAGTAATTGCCACAGCACAATTCAATTTAAGAGCAAGGATAATGGAGATGAATAACTCTCTGAAGGCACCGTTAACCTCTGCTTCATTTCCCCATTTTATTGGATTAATTAAAGGAACTATTACCACATTAGCTGTTTGGGCAATGATTTTATAAGTTTCTCTTATTTTATATGCTCTTTTAACAACTTCTCTTGCTAATTCTATTCTGTTATTTCTCAAATCATTCCAGAAATCATGCCAATTCTTATAATTTTCTCCCCATTCTCTATTTATGATCTCCAGAGCCTTATTATAATCTTTTTCCTTGCCTTTTATAGGTAGATTTTCCTCTTCAAAATATTTGATTAATTCATCTGTTAAAGCTTTATCAATTTTTTCTTCCTTTTGTTTTGTTATTACCAAATCTTCCAGATTTTTTGTGTCAATGTCATCAAAATACTGTAAAACATTCTGTGCAATATTATAAGTTTTAGATAAATCCATCCTGAGTTCTGGGTTGTCAGTTAATCCAGACATTAAACTCTCTGCACGCTGTTTGATTCTAAACACTTTATCTATAAATTGCTTACCCAACTGTTGAGAAAAGTTAAATTGAGGGAAGAGATAGATGGTTTTGTCCAAGGGACCATTGATTTTAGTTAAGATCTGCCTTAAATATATTTCGCTTCTACAAGCTTCACATATCACTATTTTCCCAGCCTTTCCATGGCATACCGCTCTATTTGTAAAAGCCTCTGGGTTGTCTACAATGTCACTCGTTGTTTTTTTACCTCTATCAAAAAATCTATTGCAAATAGGACAAAGATGAATGCCTGTTTCCTTCTTCGTATTTAGTTTTGATTTTTTATAATATTTTAGCTCCTCTACAGAATTTATCTTTTCTCTTAATGGATAAACAATATCCTCCGTAAAATCCTTGGCCATTTTCTCCGATATTCTTCTTTCAGGTTTGTGTCGTATATCAACTCTTTGCCAAATCCAATTCAATAATCCCCGAAGAATATCCAACCTTTTCTTTTTATCTAAATTCTTAACTACCAAATCCCGGCTCAAACTCTTATCTTTTAGTTTATCTAAAATTTCAACTGTTTTGAGCTTCCAAAAAGGAATAACAGAATAGGCAAATTCATGAGGATAATCATTGTTTGACATTGACATTAATTTCTCAAAATTCCCTTCTCCAAATATGCTGTTATATATGGATTTTACTTCGTCTTTTATGTCAATTCCCCATATCTCTTTATCAATGGATGCTTTAAAAAATTTAAATAGAGCCACTTCATCTTGGCATTCAATAATTCTATAGCAATAATCTTTTATTTGATTTAATAAATTACCATTATTATCTTTCTTTAATGTTTTTACTTTTTCATCTATATTTTTATCCTTTTTTATCTTATTTTTAGTAATAACTTTCTCCTCTTCCTTCCAGACTGAAAAATAAATATATGATTCTAAAATTTTTCTTACATCAGGTTTATCCATATTATCTTGAAATTTAGATAATGACTCTTTCCATTTGTTAGACATAAATTTTTTTAGAAATTTTTGGAATTCAGATGGATTTCTTCTTCCTCTTACTTTTTCTAAATATGTTTTATATTCACTGTAATCGAATAGTTCTGGTCTTGGGATAGGCTTATTATCCATTATTACATGAGGAACAACCCCATTTATTACATCAGTTTTAATTTTATTCTCAACTAAGTTTTTTAGCCTATCAATTATTTCATTGCTTGTAGGATTATTTTTTTCCCTTAAACTCACATATATAGTTCCTTCAGGAAAGTATAAAAGCGGTGTCCAACCTTTTTTTTCATAAGACTCTTGACAAGCTTTATGCAAGAATGTAGAAGAAACACCTCTTATGTTTATCTGATAATAAGTAGAGTAAAAATACTTAGAAAGAGAAAATCTCGAAGGATTATTCAATAAAATATAAGCTTCTAAAGGACTGGAACAGGAAACAAGATTATCAACTGAAGCAATAATATTAGAAATATCCTTCCATTTTTCTGTCTTATGCTTTGCGATAACAGAAGAAATTATATTGCCATCAGTTTTAGTCGAGGACATATGAAATTTTATCGCATCAATAACCGAATTTATATCCTTAATACCAAAAATATTTGACAATTGCCCTACAATTTCTTGAATCAAGTCATCATCTATATGTTTTGGGGGTTTTCTATTTTCCTTAACTGCTTTCTGCCACTCATCTTTTTCTTTCCCCACGTCATGTGCGATAGCAGAAATTAACAAAACCTTCTCTTCTTCATTTGAGAAAACTTTCTTTTCTCTCAATAAATCCAATAACTTTTCAACAACATCATAAGTTATTAAAGAATGTTCTAATAATGTTTGATTAAAAGGAAAAGTTTTGCCAATTTTATTCTGCCACCCTCTCGCCTTAAATAGTCTTAATAGTTGCGCTCTATATTTACTCACAATAAACCCCGCCATCTACAAATGGATTTCCGGTCAAGGTGAAATATCCTGTCTGCTTAGAAGCCTTTATCCCTTCAATCACTTTACACCATTCCCTTCTTTCTTACTCCATATATTATATTTATCTTTTATGCCATTTCAATACCATTTTTCACCGCCAGAATTCAAATAAAAAAGGTATGTTCTCAGCAGTATCTGCTGAAGTAAACATACCTTCTCTTTTCTTCATTATATATATTATTACCCCATAGTCAAGAAAAACCAACATATCCTAATATCATCCATACTTTTCAATCATCCCGAATCCCTGACTGTTTTTTGCCCCCAGTCCGCAGTCAAATGCGATTCTAATCAATGAAGCCGAACCCCTTAATATGTATATTCCAGACCAGGCTTTAATCACGGTCTTTTTGTAAAAAATAATATGAAGATTACGTTTTGATACCTTTTTTGGCTCTATAGAAAAAGTTAATCCTTCTTCAGTTTCACCATGATTAAGCAAGGCATATTTCTTAAATAAATTCTCTTTTATCAACCGGGAGAAATCAGGTTCAAACGGTGAATAATAATAAGTCTTTTTCTTATTATCACGTGTCAAAAGCGTACTATAAACAGTAATCGGGGAAAGAACCCGAATTATTATCTCCTCACCATATTTTTCAGAAAAAGGGACTTCTATGCTATCAACAGAGCAAAAATTGCTGCCCAGTTTGAATTTTCCTTTGCGTGCAAGGCTGGCGGCGAATGATTCTAAAATCTCGGTAATCGGTGAAGCAATCCACAGACTGCATTTGCCTGGATAGACAATCACATCTTCCTGTTGTATAAATTTACCATAGATACGGGAAAACGTAAAGAGACGAAACCGCCTCTTTTCATATTGGTAACCCCGGTCATGAACAAATCGGGCGATGTGTCGGCTTAAATTTCTATAGATAAACGCCTGCACCAAATAGTTGTGATGCCTGGGAAGCATAACTCCCTTTTTTGATAATGCACTGAAACTTATCTTTATCCTCAATTACACTCCTATTTCCTCTATACTCAGTTATTATTAAAGTTTACCCATGTTTTCGCCCAAGTCAAGCAGAATTAGTGGATGCGCCAACACATCGCTGTCAGGGGAAATTGGGTAAGTTAGTTAAGATGGTATTAAGGTACCATAGATTATGTACAACAGCGAATTTTAATTCACCATTAAGGAAATAATTACCCTGAGAGTTTATCAATGTAAGTATTGCTTCACAAGGCTTACCTCTGGTTAAACGCTTATGTCTTTCCTCTTGAGTCTCCATGTGTTATTTCCTTCTATCATTTCCTTAATAAAATTTTCACAAAACCTTATAAATTTTCTCATAGGTAACGCCACATGTCTATATTAGAATTCGAAAATGAGTCTATGTCAATTCTCTACGCAGTGCGTAGAGTTTTTTCAGGAAGTGGAACATACTCTGTCATTCTGGTAATTACCAGAATGACAGAATGTTTATGAATAGGGCTTGGAAGTGGATAAATAGTATTCATAGAGGTACTGGGAAATCACCTGGAGTATCATTCTGCAATTTTTCATAGATGAGGCTAAATTGTTCAATTATACTTCAGCCCAATCATTCCATCCACAATTGGGGCAGCTGATTTCTAATATAGTAGTATAGTCATCGCCCATTATTCTTTCTTTTAATTTATCTAAAGGAGCATTACAGTTCGGACATGCGACGTGTTGAAAAACTGGATGTGGTTTTATAGTACCTTTATTAATTTCTTTTTGGAACAAGGCTGTTAATTCCTCCAAACTTGGAGTTACTTCGGGTAATTTTTCAATTAATGGTTTTGCCCACTCTGGTGCCTTAACAGACGATTTTTTATAATAATAACGAGTAATTACCCAAGATATGACTCCACCTAAGATAGCGCCTCCAATTAATTCAATCATTCTTCCTCCAAATTTTCATAAATCCCCTTAAACTGGTCCAAGGCGAATTTGAGGTTTTTGGCATACTTATTGTTGAAGATATCAGTCTGTAATTTTTTCATAGGTGACTCAAGATTGTTTCTTGTTATGTTTTTGTAAATCAAATAAAGGGATGTTTTCACCTGGTCCAGACAACCATTTGTTATTACCAGATTTTTTAAGCCTTATAATAATTATGTCGATAGCTCCACAAATAGCTTTTTGGGTAACTTCAGCAAGTTTTACTAACCAGAATAGATCACCCGCCCAGCCTCTCTCCTCTTGTTTAATACCATCAACTAAATTCACATCAAGTTTCTTTGATAATAATACAACAACTTCATCTTCCAATCTGTATATGAGAGATTTATGTTTCAGCTTGTAAAAAGCAGGTAGAATAATATCAGTAATTGGAGCAACCTTCTTCATCCAATTAATGTTCTTCTGCAGACTATTAACAACATATTCAACCTCATTATCAGTCAAATTTGAATGCTCTGATTTATAAATAGAATACAAATCTTCTCTTGAAAGAATCTCTGTTTCACTATTCAATTTCCCAAATGGTTTAGTTAACCAGTTATAGAGATCTATCGGAGCGGGGTGATATGCTGCACAATAAAATGCCAACCAGGTTTCCCAGTAGAAAAAAAATTGTTCAAGCGCTAGTAGATGTAGCAATTTCTTTTCTGTCACATCTTCAGTCATGCTATGCTTCTTTGCCATCAATTTAATAAGTAATGGTCTTGCTTTTACGGCGAAGTTTTTATAATCGTTCAGAAATGAAATGGGGGTAGGCCATTTGTTGGTTATTGAATCTTTAATCTCATTAGTATTAACCATTTCATCTCCTTTTGTTTCCTTGTTAAATTTTTCATAGGTGAGCTCATAGGCCTCACTAGTAACTAATTATCCTCCGGTAATTTCTCCATTATTAAAAAGCCAATGAAAATCACCATCGTCATATGGAATTATAGGTCCATTGTTAAATTTGAGAAGGATTGTCATACGACTTTCAGCAATTTTTTTAAGTTCATTAATATCTTTTGTTTTTCCCATCTCGGTCAAACCCATTTTCAAAATACTTATCCTCATTTTTGTTATTTCTTCAACTTTATTCTTAAATTTTCCTTGCAGATAATTTTGAACCCATTCGTTTGCTCGTATACTTCTTTCAAAAAAAATTTGAAAATCATATCGCTCTTTTATACTGGAAGCAGTTTTTTGTAGTAATTGCTCAATTAAATCGAATGCTTCTTTCTCGAGGGTCTTATCTGAACTAAATCTCCCTACCATGTGCGAATATATCAATCCAGCTAATATGTTCAAAAAATCAACATTTCGTAAGTTGTAGCCGCTGTATATTTGCCAAAACAAAGGTTCTTTAACAAGTTCTAAGGCATATCTGTAATTCAAAGCTCCAAAATACTCCTGGGCTGATTTTAACGGGTTCTTCATAGCTTCAAAATATGGCCGCTCGGTTGTTTTTCTTACAAAACTACTAATTGTTAGTATTTTGTTGTTTTGAAAAATTTCTTCAGTCCTAAAAGCAGCGGGGATTATTGAACGTTTTAGGGCTTCATGTTTTATATTATTCTTTAAAATAGTAAAGGGATCCGGATTAACAAGAATAAGTTTCAGTTTATCATTCCTTTTTAGTACTTCAATAAATATGTCCTGGATATGCTGATCACGCATACTATATCCAATTATGATACATTGACTCACTTCTTCAAGACGGTTCCGCAGCTCATTCATTGCATATGCTAATGGAGCAACATGAATTGGCTTTCCTGTAACTGGATAGGCGATAAGCTGTTCCAATTCCTCACCAGTAATAAGTGTGTTATATTCTTGTGGCACTCTTTGTAGTACTTTATAGAATGCACCTTCCACTGTCCGATACCATAGTACTGAACCATGCAATTTTAATAATCGTACATCCACTCCATCAAGATTATCAAATCGCGTTGGATCCCAATAGAGAGCAAATCCGTCTTCTAATCTATATTTGTTTTTATAGCAAAAAACCTCTAGAACATCATCATAGTTTACTGAAAAGATATCAAGTGGTTTGACTGCATTAAATATATCATTTAAGGGATAATACGCATCCAACTTCGTTTTAGGATCAATAATACATTTCTCACGTATCAAATTTTCCAGTTCTAATTTAGTAGTCTTTCTGATTTCTTCGTTAAACTCTGAAAAACCCTCTTTCTCTTGCCATGCGGACATCTCAACCGTATTGCCAGATGCAAGACGATAAAGAATATCCATAAGTATTTCAAGATCTATATCTGCTGTTCCTGCAGTAGTCATATATTTCTTTATCAAAAGAAAATACTTGTGGTAGCTGTCACCTTTTTCCCTAAGTCTATTCTCAAATAAAGATACAAATTCATTCATTAAAGGAACTCCGGCTGGTTTTGAAAAACCTGCGCCGACAAACAAAATTATATCTGTTTTGTTATCAGCCATGATTATCCTTTAGTTTCTCCTTCCACAATTTTTAATCTGCTCTTGTTGTGCACAGAAATTAATCGCTGTTGTAATTCATTATTATTCATCTCTTATAATCCTTCCTTTTTTCTTTGCGGGCTTGATACATTCTTTCTGTAAAACCGCCTTCAGCAAGAAAAGATTTTTCCAGACTTTTTAACTGCCTGCCTAAGAGATAACTCGCCTGATTGATGAGACAGATAATCGTGTTTGCTGCAACTTCTGCTGAAGCTTCCTTGATGCGGTAGGGATCTGACTTGTCCGACTCGTCTGACCGAGTAGACAAATATTTTCTTCTCACGGCAAGCGCTTCGGCTGAATTCTTGTCCCATCTGCGAAGTTTGTGCTGGCGTAGGAAATCTTCGTAATCAAGCAACAACTCTTCTAAACTGGCGCGGGCGATGCCGGTTAATTTGAGCTCGATTTTCCTGGAGATGGCAGATGCCATACTGCCTTCAGCAATATTTTGCACACCACTGCGTGCCGCCTGTACCATCTGGTCATAAGTGCGCGAACGCTTATCAATAAACCGCTCACAAAATATCACAGTTGCATCATATACAAGCTGAGCAGTTTGAAAACTCTTGAGCTTTCGATAACCGCCATGCGGCGGGATTAAACTATTGCTTTTTGAATTTTTATTTATCGCTCTCACTCCTCACACCCTCCTTGCTTTTTCAAGGCGGTTTTTGAGGTTAGAAAATGGATATGTTAAGAAATTTTTCATAAGTGTCTCCGCATCGGCTATCGATCGTCCAATTTCCTTTTAAAATTATCAATCATATTTAATATATCATCTCTCCTGCTTAACCTTATCAGCTTTTGAGTACATTCTTTCGTAAATCTATTGAGCAACCCCAAATTTACGTGACACAAAATAAATACTCTTCGCTTTACTAACGCTGCCATTCCTTTATCCTTCTTAAAAAAAATATCCACGCGCGTAAAAAAACTGTCATAGGCACTGTAGAGCGCGACAAAATACAAAAATGGTATATAAGCTAATGTTAACAAAGGTGGAAGAAAAAAAGTACGGAGAGTATTTGAGTTAGTAAAAGATTGATAATTTCTCAATATATTGAAAAGTGCAAAGATGATAAGAAAAATACCAAATATTATCAAAATAGCATCAACTGCTTTTTTAACAAACATATATTCTTTCCTTTTTTCCGTGTAAATACTTATAGTAACGATAACAAAAAGTAAAGGCATTATAATGATTTCTAACCACAAACTAAGGGTATAACGATTGAGGATGAATTCAAGTATAATAATAAGTTTTAAATTATTAAACAATATTTTTTTAAAATAATTTCTGTTTTGGCTGATTTTAGATACATTCAGTAAATGCACAAACGCGATACCAAAAAACCAAAGAACAGTATCTTTAATAAGGAAGACATCCCATAATCGCATCTTGTAAAATAGAAAAACTTCCGAGATAGTATATAGGAACATTATTAATAGTACTATAAGAATCTTAGCCTGAAATAGAGCCATAAATAAACGAAAAATCGGTTTTATAATATCTTTGTGAAATAATATCCAAATAAGAAAAATTAGCAGCCAAAGGATGAATGCCTTTTCTCTATTATTTAGTGAATCTATAAAAAATTTTATTCCATTCATAGTAACTTCATTATCGAAGCCAATAACATCCAATTACATTGAAATAATAACCATCTACGGTGCAATTTTTTCATAAGTGATCCATACCGCCTATATCAGATTTTGCTTTTAACTCAAGATAAAAAGAAAGGTTTGATTTCATATTACGTTACTCCTCTTTTCACTCTATCGATTGCCTTATGCGCTAATTTATCGGCCAATTTGATAAATTTATGTTTTTCACTTACTTTTGTGTAAATCACTTTTTCAAAAATCTGTGCTTTAAGCCGTATTTGTTCATGAATTCTTTGATGTTTTTTCTTCCGCATTCGGAATTGACGATTTAGTTGCTTAATCACCAATTGACTATCAGATCTTATTTCTATTGTTTTCATACAATACTCAGGTGCTTTTTCTAATCCTTTTAAAACTGCTAAGTACTCGGCATCTTGATTTGTATGTTCATCTCCCAGATAATGCCCTTCTTTGAATAATATTTCACCGTCGTATACAACAACAATCCCTGCGCCTGACGGACCGGGGTTACCTTTGCAGCATCCATCACAATAAATTTCTATTCTCTCGACGTACTTTTTACGACTCATGATTAATTTTTATATTTATAACCTTCCAGCATTGTCTATTATCTTTATCATTCATATGAAAAACTCCATATCACTTATCATACTTCTCTCCGCTGTAAGAACTTACGTTGATCTTCTTTTATTACCGCTTTTGGTATTCTTTCCCAATTGAATGTTTCAAAAATAAAACATATCAACGAGAAAGAAATTTCTTCTGACTTAATAAGCATTTCGTTTTTTGATATTTGCTTAAACCAAGGCAGTTGATTAACATGTGCTTTATAATCATCACCTAAAGGTACTCTATTCGGATCGAAAATTACTAACTTTCTGTCGCTAATTCCGAACAATATGATATTGATATTTAAACCATCGTCGTATAATCCTCGTTCTGTTAATCTGCGGATAAATTCAAATATTTCTGTAACTGTGTATATGGTATTAATTACACTTAACACTGTACCTGGTTTTATGTTTTTTAAATAATCCTCAGCCCACTTATTATCCACAAACCAATCCTCATTGATTCCCAAGTAGTGGATAAATTGACCACTTTGATAATAACGCCAAGCTTCTTTCTGTGCCCACCAATCTACAGATGCTTCGACATAGTCTGGCCCAAAATAAATTTGAGAGTTACTATCTTGTCGTATTGGAAAATGCGGATAATCCCAACCTCTTAAGTTAACCCTTGTTTCTTCTATTAATCTTTTACATTCTGTTCGGCTCGGAATACGATTCTCAATGGGTTTTAGCGGATAAAAATTTATATACCAATATCCTGCAGATTTTATTTTATCAATAATATTTTTGATATCAGACATACTATTGAAAATCCTCACGCTGTTTATGAAACAGATTTTTGACCTCAGCGCCCCGATACCGCCATCCTCTTCGTCTTAAAATCTCTTGTTGTTTGTCTACGGCTCTTTGAATTAATTCTCTCGTTTCTGTCTCTGTTACTGGAATAGTCTTCGGGGAGCCGCCTCTGCTACGACAGTAGATAACACCCTTTTTTAATACACCTCTGTTTTGACTGTTCTTCTTACATATTACTGGTAGTTCGTCAAATTCTTCAACTCGGATTATAACAAATTTCTTGTTCTTATAGATAGAAAAAAATATTTCAAAAATAATCGGTGACGAACTGAATCCGTCAACAGAATCCTTTATAGTATCATAAACAAAACTACTAAGTTCTTCTGCAGTTAGACCGTTAAGCCTGGGTCCTTTACCACCACCCTCTTTAATTCCCACTATTATATAACCACCATCAGGAGTGTTGGCGAATCCCATCATTGCTCTTATAACCTTTTCTTTTAACCATATAGAATTTTTATCGTTCCAAGAAAAAGTTTGTTTCCATTCGATATGTCTATTTTCATGACCTGCCGCAATCAAGGACAGAAAATTACTGGTGGCCATTTGTTTCATCATCATGACACGAGTTTCATCGAAATGCTAGCTGCATCAATGAATTGTTCTTTAATTAAGTTATTTATAATCATTTCACCATTTCCTGCCAAATAAGATGTTCGAGTTTAGCACGGAGTCTGGCATTAGCGATGGTAGAAATGTGCTCTGAGATAATTTTGTCTATCCTTTCTTTGAGTTTCGCAAGTTCGGGAAGAATCTGTCGTAAATCTGGTTCCTGCTTTGGAATCTTAACTGTATCCAAACCTGCTTCAAGGAATATTTTTAGATATCTTGCTTCTTCTTCGGTTTTGCACTCAATATGTTTTCGACCAGAACCCAATTTAAAACCAAATATTTCATGTTCAATTTTAACTTTGCCTTTTTTCGTTGGCAAAGTAACTGTTTTTGTAGATATCTTTGATTTTATCACCCTCTCACGGTAGAACCTACCTAATGTATCTTTCCCGATTTTGTCTTTAATGGTCTTTATAAATAAATCGAGGTCTAATCCTTCTTTCGTTTTTTTCTTCTTTTTAACACTTTTTGCTTTTTTAACCCTTGATTTGACAAGATCAATAACAGCCCTGTAAACTTCTAGTTGCTCTTCTTCCGATAATCCCAAAAAATCTCCCATAATTATTTCATCTAGTTCACGACGGTCAGGTTTAATTGTATTAAGAAAACATCGTTCTTTTGTTTCAGCGCCAAATTCTTCAAAAATAGAAAGTACATTTCTTTTACTAAGAGAAATAAGCAAATCAGTAAGTTTCTGATTTATTTTTCTTCCTGTTTTAGATGGTACTAACATACGTTTAAGTTGATACACATTTGTATACACTGCTCCTTCTCCTAAATTTGTAATACCATCCATTTCAATTATCAATGGTATAATAGAACTATTGAAATAACCGTGTATTAAAGGGATGAATTTTTTATCATTAATATGAATATAAAAAAATCTCTTATCTGCCCACATATTATAGGGATTATATACAGCATACCTATCATTATAAGCATCAGACCAAATTAAATCTGGCTTGTCCCATATCCCCAAATCATACCACCTCTTTCTACTTGCACACGTTGGTCTTTTGTGAAAACCCTGTCTTTCACCCCATTTGATATATTTTAAAACATTTGTTCCTTTTAAATCTTTTTTGTCTTTATGAACCATTAGAACACGATACTTTAAATCTTCTGGCTTAGTGATTATGGATTTACATTCACGCGGTGATTTAATCACATAATTTGGTAGCACTTTTCCTTTTTTATCTTTATGCATCCAAAATTCTTTTTCAATACCCCACTTTTTTATATCTTCTTCTGTTAAATAAAAAAATTCATTTGCACCAGTTTTTATACCAAATCGGACTTCTGCTACCTCTTTTAAAGGAACAAGTTTTCCTTTCCCTTTTTCAACAATTTTAAAGAAAATCTCCGGCGCTCTTATATATTTACCCCACTTTGCACCCACATATTTATTTTGTTCTTCATCAAATCCTTCCTCCCATAGTTCTTCTTGTGATTTTGGATAGATTCGCAAATCCTCATTTTCATAAAAACTATTATGAGCAAGAATTGTTCTTATGAGTTTATCTATTGCATTCAATCTTTCAAGTTGCTTTTCCCACATATCTTGTGCAGGTGGTATAAAGTGTCTTAAAGGTTTTTTGAGATATACAAATCTAACAATATTTTCATCTCTTTCCTTTTTGTTTTTACATTTCTGTAATATAACAATGCAAGTATTGATATCTGCTTCTTCAAACCATCTTTCAATTTTTGATTCAATAATTGTGATTATCTTGTAATTTTTTAGGAAAAATTCCTGAAGTCCTTTTCCATAATCTACATCAAGCCAGGAATTGGACACAACAAACCCGAAATACCCACCATCCTTTAAAAATTTTGTTCCATGAATAAAGAAATAGGCATAAATACCTGCTCTTTTGCTTATATTTGCAATTTTTTTATTAGCAAAAATTAATGCATTTTTTATTAGTTTCTCTTTATCAACCCCAATATCTGGAATCTCCTCCTGTCTTGTATAGGGGGGATTGCCGACGACACAGTCAAACCATCTTGGAATAAAAATTTCTCTCTCTTCTTTACCTAAAGTCAAAGCACGCCTTTTTCGCCAATTTTTAGCTTCAAAGCCATCATATCCGACTATAAGATTAAAAAAATCGTCTATGATGATATTGGGGTAATTTTGATCAATACTCAAATCATTTATCGCCAGATTAATGGTTGAAAGATGCGCAGGAAATTTTGCTATATCTACGCCCCAAAGTGTGCTTAAAATCTCCTCATGTTTCAACATCTGATTCATTAGCTGTTTATGTTTGTAAGCACGGACTAAAAAGGTTCCAGCACCACAAGCAGGATCAAGAATCTTGAAATTTTCGTGGTGATGACAAAATTTAAGAATCAAATCCACCACATCGGGGTTCGTAAAATACTGTCCTAAATTATGACGCTCTTCTTGTGGGATGAGTCTTTCAAATATTCTTCCTATTACATCGTATCCCAATTTTGAAAAATCGTATGCTTTAAGAATATTCACAAGATTCTTTATTTCTTCCACAACTGTTTTATCATCCGGAAAAGCGAGGGTATCTATGAAATCGGTCGTGTATATTTGTTCATAATCTATTTTTAACACTTGATCGAAAAACCCCTGGAGGATTATCTGAAGTGTAGAACCCTTGGTTAGGCTTTCAGGCACTTCGAGAGGGTCAAGTTGAGATGGCCTTTTGGTTTGTAAGACATTATAAAAAAGTATTTTATTAACGAGTAAATACGCTGTTTGCCTTGCTACTTTAGAAAAATCTGAATCCTGCCATAAAAAATCCCACCCTTGTTCTGCAAACCATTTCTGCAATTTGTGGGAAAATTCTTTTTTCTTATGACATTCGTCTCGAATTATCTCACGATAATATTTAGCAAGAACTTTAATTTTCTCCTGAAGTCTGAAAACAAGAAAATCATCAACGGGTTGTTTAGGCTCAGGTTCTTTACCGGTATAAACTGAAAATAACTTTTTTAGAAATATTTCAAGTGCTTTTTTTGCTGATGTGCTATATCTTGAATTTTCAATATCGTCTATATCGGAAATATCGGAAAGGGTAAATTTCTCAACAATTTGCGATTCCTCAGCAAGCATTTTGTTTACCTTCTCTGTATTATACCAAATGAGTACTTGAAAATTGGTTACTGCAAAGTATTTTGATTTTCTTGCATTGGCTTTTTCCCAGGCTGGCTTTTTTAAACCGTCATAATTGAAAATGTCATAGTACGGAAGTTTTGCCTCGATAACACAAATAACCTTGCGACTTCTACGAGATTCGTAAATCACAGTATCGGGGAATTTTCTATCTTTTGCACCAGCTTCAACATCGGGAAGCCCGAGATCAATTTTTTCTTTTTCTATGATTTCCCTCATCCAGTGCATCAAAACTGCAACGGCACTTCTTTCTGTTTTGTGGACATCCTCGTCAAAAGGGCTGGGTATGCGAGTTGTTTTGCCTCTGATTTTACTCCTCTTTCTCACTCACAACCTCCTTTACTATTCTGCGCGCAATCTCGAAGGCCGCTGCAATGCGAATAATTTTTACATCACCAAGACCTTTTATCTTCAAAAATTTCTCTAATGGTTGATTTGCCAGTCCTTTGAAAGAACCAAATTTAGCAAGTATCTCTTCAGCTATCTTTTCTGCTGATTTTCCCTTTGTTCCTGTAGAAATCAATATTGCAAGGAGTTCAGTATCTGACAATGTTTCAGGACCTTCTTCACGTAGTTTACCACCTGGATGTTGCCATTTTTGCATCTTTTACTTCCTCAAATCCGATAGTTTAACCCAATCACCATTTGAATCTTTAGTATACCAAAAACGCCAGCCATCGACAGTACGCCGTTGCACTACGATCTTTGCAGCAGCACTCGGTGTAGTGAACTTCTTACCCCTGAATTTAATAATTCCCGATGGTAGAAGATAAGCTTTATATTCTCTACCTTTATAGGTTCTATAAAGCGGAGTCCGTTTTGAGACCAACCCTTTTAGATTTCTACGAACAGGAGATCGAGAGATTCTTTTTTGTCGCCCAGTTTTGGCAAACATCTCTTCAAACTCCTCCTGTTGCCGTTTTTTGACCATCATCTTTAAGTCCCTTAGAAGCTCACTACTTCCCCGCCCCTTGGGAACTATGCGATTACCCTTTGGATTAGCTATCCTTACCAACAGAGATTCGATTTCATTAATATGGGCAATTTTCCGGATAAGATAGAGACTGAAATGGGTCCAGCTGGCTCCATGGCGGTCGCGAAGATGATATCTGACTCGCCTTTTCAAATCGGTCGATTTACCGACATAATATAGTTCATTCTCATCGTATAATGCATAAATTCCTGGGGAACTGCCGATTAATTGTGTAATCGAATCATAATATTTTTTAAACAGGGTTTTACTAATATTCTCCAATCTGTGAATAATAAGACTTCTTGGATTATGCTTCCTTTTCATTCCATCCCTCTTTTTTACTAAACCTTATTTTGTCTCCCATTATCTTTTTATTTATTTCTTCGCATTCCCAAAGTGCCTGCGGCACTTCCTTAAAGCAAAAGGTATAATCAGCCAATTCCTGAGCTGAAATTATACTTTGATTTTATTATAGATATTTTACCTTTTCTGTCAATAAAAATCTTTTCACAACAAAAAAAAGGTATGGCTTCAGCAATTTCCGTTGCTGAAACAAACATACCTTCTCTTTTCTCCATTATATATATTATCTCTCCTCAGTCAAGCAGATTTTGAAAGGGGTTTTGGGTAAAGGAACGAGCACAATCGCTTGACAGGTAAGAGATATTCTTTATAATGATTTATGACTTTTAAAGCCGCAAAGCTCGATAAAATCTCTTTGACAGTAACAATCTTAGTGAGTGTCTTTCTTATTATATTATCACTCTTCTTTCTGATAAAGGTCCCTTTTGGCTGGGCGTTTGCCATAATGATGATGCTCATCCTCCTCATCGCATATCTTCTGAGCCCCAAACAATACTACTTTGAGGGGCCGAATCTCGTAATCGAAAAAGTAATCGGCAAAAGAATAATCGTCCCCCTCAATAAAATAGAAGGCTACACTATTATTCCGAATTTCATGAAGTTAAAGGTGGCGCGCACATTCGGCAACGGCGGCCTCTTCGGTTATTACGGCCTGTTCTCTTCCGCGGAATTCGGAAATATAAACTGTCAACTGACAAAATTAAAAAACATCCTCCTCATAAAGACCGACAAAGGAAATTATGCGGTCTCACCGGCTGAAAACGAAAGGTTTGAGCAGGAACTCAAGGCACGGATGAGCAATTTTTCAGTCGAGGCGAAAACAATCAAACCGATTCCTCCTGAAAAACGCAAACTCGCATCTCCGTTGATTCTTTTGATCCCGATCATTCTTTTTTTAATAATCGTCTTCCTGGTCATTCTGAACTATTCCCAGTTGCCCGACCGTATTGCAGTCCATTTCGACGCCCACGGCGCCCCTGACCGCTGGGGTCCGAAAAGCTCTTATCTCTTTTCCGGTCTGATCCCCACTTCGATATTACTCGCCCTTACCATCGGTGTATTCTTCTTTGTGAGACGAACCACAAATAATCCCGCGATGCCCAATTTTCTGGTCATAATCATCTCATACATTCAACTCTTTCTTGCCTACACCTCATTTGACACCTTCTGGATGAATAAATATGAAACCCATCTCATTCCCATACCCGCCGCTTTATTGATATTTGTCGTCGGTATTCTAATCCTACTTCTTGTCTATTATTTAAAGATCGTCAGGAAAAGTTCCGGTTAATACCCCTCTTTAAGAAAAGATCGAGCTGCTTAAATTATTATAATAATGTACTCTGTAAAAAGCTGGTGTTATACTATTTGAATATTTCTTTACCCTTGCCTACAATCTTATTCAACTGCTCCTTGAAGTAATCAGTACTCTCAACAATATGTTTGGGAATCTGCTGACAGTAATATTCCCAGGATCTTCGGATTTCAGCACCGAGCAGCTGGGCAAGGGTACCCTCACGAAGCCCTTCCTCAACCTTATCCTGATTATAGAGCACAAGGTCAGAGGCAAGTGCCTTGGCTAATCTTCTCGCCCTTTCATTCCATTTCTTGTCCTCTTCACTCATCTCGGGTTCAGGTTTCGGAGGAGCGACCTCAGGCGGCGCCTGTGTCTCAGTTACATATTCGGTTGAGGTTATCTCAAGTTTATCAGACGGCGGTGGTTCTTTTGGCACTGACTCAGAAGGGGCTTCGGGCATCTCTGGTTCTGGCGGCGGTGGTGTCTCAGACGGCGGCTCAGGTACTTCTGGTGCTGGTGCAGGCGGTGCTGTTTCAGCAGGCGGTTCAGGCACTTGTGGCTCTGGCGGACCCGGTGGTTCAGGAGCAGGTGGCGTAACCTCAGAAGGCGGCTCAGGAATACCGGGTTCTGGTGCTGAAGCCGGCTCTGCCGGCGGTTCGGGTGTCGGCCCGGCAGCAGGCTGGGGAGCCTCTGCGCCGACAGGTACACCTGGTTCCTCAGGAGGAGATGGTGGTGGAGGCGTTACTGGTTCTTCTTTCTTAATCACGATGATGTGCTGACACTTGTGGCACTTAACCTTTACACCTGAAGGAGGAATCTTACTTTCGTCGACATTATATTTTGCATGGCAATTACTGCATTCGATAATCATTTTTTATCTCCTTATAAATTTTTAAGCACTGGGCTTTAAGGTCTTCCACAGTGCTGTTGTTTTTGATAATGAATCGTGCCCGCTTACGCATTTCCTTTTCATCTCTCTGACACCCCAGAATCCGCTCAAAAGCATCACGACTGAAACCTCTCTTCAATGACCTTTCTCTCTTAAGCTCTTTGTCGGCTACAACAAGAACAGAATAATCAACCAGTTGAAGGATCTCCTCCCAGTCGAATAACAACGCCGCATCGATCACAACCACCTCATCATCACTCTTTTCCACATACTCAATAATCTTTTTAATCAACAACGGATGGGACAGACTATTTAAATAATCAAGAGCCTTTCTGTCGGAAAAGACAAGTTTCCGAAGCTTCTTCTTGTCGATCTTATCACCATCCATAATACTACTGCCGAATCTCTTTTCCAGCTCTTCAGTGATATCAGGAAGCACCTGCCAGCCGACTTCGTCCGCAGAGATATAATCGGCACCAAACTCTTCAAATATCCTGCTGACCGTGGTCTTCCCGGCTCCGATTGTCCCTGTCACACCGATCACGACCTTCTTATTTCCATTGGGCATTCTTTTCTACTTCGAAAAACGCCGAAAACATAACGTTGCATTATGCCCTCCAAAACCGAGTGAATTGGAAAGGGCATATTCGATCTCTATCTTCTCGGTGTTGTTACCGACTATATGTAAACCTTCACCCTGTTCAAGCGGCTCTTCAAGGTTTATCGTCGGATGAACCACATTGTCACGTATCGACAGCAGAGTCACAATCGCCTCAATCGCTCCCGCCGCACCGAGGGTGTGGCCGATCATCGACTTGGTCGCATTGAGCACAAGCTTGCCCGCATGTTCACCGAACAGGTCCTTAATCGCCTGGATTTCGAACTGGTCATTGAGCGGAGTAGAGGTACCATGGGTATTGATATAGGAAATATCTTCTTTGCGGCATCCGGCTTCTTTAATCGCCCGTTCCATTGAACGACGGGCGCCCTCACCTCCAGGCGACGGTGCAGTTATATGATAACCGTCTCCCGTAGCACCGAATCCCACTATCTCACCGTAGATCTTCGCGCCTCTCTTCTGTGCGAATTCCAGTTCTTCAAGAATCAAGGTAGCCGCACCTTCAGCCATGACAAAACCGTCGCGCGATTTATCAAAAGGACGTGAAGCCTTTTGCGGTTCGTCGTTTCGACGGGACAAAGCACGCATATTACTGAAACCAGCAAGTGCAAAAGGAGTCACCGGTGCCTCGGCACCACCCGATATAATAACATCGGCGTCACCGTACTTTATCGCCCTGAAAGCGGCGCCAAGGGCATGGGCACCAGAGGCGCAAGCCGAGATTGTAGTATAATTCGGACCTTTCAAACCCCAGTGAATCGCCACATAACCAGAGGTCATATCCGGAATCATCATCGGAATGAGAAACGGAGAAACACGCTTGGGTCCGGCCTGGAGAAACTTTGTGTGCTCTCTTTCCCAGGTGGTAAGCCCGCCGATACCTGAACCGATGATTACGCCGATCTCGGTCTTATCATATTTATCCAGATCGATGCCGGCATCGTCAATCGCTTCGGCTGTAGCCCAGAGACTCAACTGAACGCAGCGGTCCAGACGTTTTATCGTCTTGGGATCAAACTTCTTTTCCGGTTGAAAATCCTTCACCTCTCCTGCTATCTTCACCGTATGCTGTGATGTATCAAAAGCCTTAATCAAATCAATACCACTCTTCCCCTGGAGAAGAGCCTCCCACGTTGTCTTCACATCATCGCCCAACGGTGTAATTGCTCCAATACCTGTTATAACAACTCTCTTCATTCTGTCTTTACTTTTGCCTCAAGATACTCGACCGCCTTTCCGACGGTGTCGAGTTTCTGAGCTTCTTCTTCGGAAATTTGAAGATTAAACTTTTCTTCAAACGCCATGATGAGTTCAACAGTATCTAAAGAGTCCGCTCCAAGATCCTCAATAAACTTAGCTTCCAAAGTAACCTTTTCAGGTGGAACATGGAGTTGTTCCACAATAATGTTCCTTACATCCTCAAAAAGTGCCATTTTGTTCTCCTTTCATTTCTATTTGACAGTAAAAACAACCCAGCATAGACAATCTTCCCGAACCAACAAAAAGGGATACAAATGTAATCGATTTTTTATAGTTCATACTTAAATTCGACGTGCTCCTCTCCTCCATTACATCACCAAACCGCCATCCAAGCATATGACCTGGCCGGTCATATATGACGCCTGCTCTGAAGATAAAAACAGAGCAAGGGCTGCAACATCTTCAACTTTCCCGAATCTTTTCATCGGGATCGCCTTGAGATAATTTTCCTTCACCTCATCAGGTAATACAGCAGTCATACTCGTCTCAATAAAACCCGGGGCAATCGCATTCACCGTGATGCTCCGTGAGGCAAGTTCTTTGGCACACGACTTTGTAAAACCGATAATACCCGCCTTACTCGCCGAATAATTCGCCTGTCCGGGATTTCCGATGATACCGGCTATCGAAGCGATATTCACAATTCTGCCGTAGCGCTGTTTGATCATATATTTTATCACCGCCCGTGTGACGAGAAAAGTCCCTGTAAGATTGATGTCAATTACACGCTCCCAATCTTCTTTTGTCATTCTCAACAGTAACTTATCATTTGTAATACCGGCGTTATTTATCAAAATATCAATCTTTGCATAGTCACTAAAAATCTGGTCCACGGCTTTTTTTATCTCTTCTTCATCAGCAACATCCATCCGATAGAACTTCGCATTTCCGCGGAGCGCTTCAGTGATCTTTCTGCCTGTTTCAGCATCGATGTCACACACCGCAACCTTTGCACCTTCTTCGACGAACCTCTTCGCTATTCCGGCACCGATACCATTCGCACCGCCGGTAATTACTGCGACCTGATTCTTCAACATCATTTTAAATGATACTCAAATTTAATTTAATGTCAAGAGGGGGCGAATTCCACACACCTTTATCTTATGCCAGAACTACGGAAATTTCAGTCCTTAACGCCTCACCACTATAAGTTTGTTCCTTAAAACCTCTTCAGACCCTTTGAAGATACCGAGAAAATAGATGCCGCTTGACAATTCTTCAAGTGAAAGAACTGCAGAATTACTACCCGCCGGATACCTGACTTCTTTCGTGTCGACAACCAGCCGTCCGGTTGCATCGTAAAGACGCAGTTTAAGACCGGTGCTCTGCGCTAAGTTGAAGCGGATATTGACCCCTGCATCGGCGGGATTGGGAAAGACCGCAAGATTTGACAGAGCGACCGGTTCATCCTTCTCCTGGATACCGAGAATCGCCGCCTTGTAACATAGATAGATATTCATCGGTCTGGTTTCATTACAATGGGTTACGATTATACTGGAATCAGTCGCACCCTGCCAGAACGACTCACCGACCTCAGCTGTGAAGGCAAGACACTTCGGTTTTTCGGTCTGTTCTCCATACATCCAGTCATCTGAAACTCCGTTGGCATTATAACCGACTGTCTGTCCCGCAGTACCCCAGGTATAATTATTGGGAACGCCGATATATGTGGTCATGGACTCCGCCATTACATGGTATGTCGCGGAATCGGGAGCAGGAACCCAATCATTGATATAACCCCACGGCACAATCAGGTAATTTCCATAAGAGTGATAATTGAGGGCATAGAGAAAAGCAAATGTATCACACAGCACGCGCATCGCCTGTGTTTCAGGTTCAGAAAAAGCCGATGGTCCTCGATATGTCTCACTCGTGGGATCAGGGCTCGAACCATTATTGTCATATCCCCACATATAACCGTAATTACGATTCAAATCAACACCGTCGGATTCAGGCTCCATCTGACCGCTGTTGTTGTTATCACGGCAGTTCTTGCGCCAGCCGTTTCCCCAGGGGTCTTCATAGGTCTCATTGAATACATAACCGTCCGGATTCACACACGGCACAATCCAGACTTCATCGGTAGTGACGATCGTCGTCGCCGTATCATTGGTGCCGTAATTATTGACCAACCACTTTATGAAATCTATGCAGGTCGAGGTCCCGATCGGTTCGCGTGCATGATGAACTCCGGTAATCAGAACCGTCGGTTCGGCTTCGTTCTGGGATGCGTTATCCGAAATCTTCATCGCCCAGATCTCCCGATTCTGCCAGCTCTGCCCCAGACTCACCTTGTGGGTGATGTTCGGATAATTCGCTGCAATCTGATCGAGTTCCTGAACCATTTCATCGTAGGTATAGTAATAGCCGAAATTCATCCTGAGGTGGCCGTAGTTCTCTTCCAAATAGTTGATGATGTCCGGATGAAGAATCTCTATTCCAAACCCCTGGCTTTCCAGTTCATTGACGAGTTTTTCATCGAGGAAATATTCAAAATATCCGGCACGGGCGTTGCCGGTCAGAATGTCGTAGTTTTTGTTAAGTAAGATCTCTTTTTCCAGATCACCGTCATAGTAGATACGCACCCACATCGTTCTTGCACTGAGAAGCGTACAGAGAAGCATTATTATCAATACACTTCTTTTCATAATACCTCCTTAAATTTATTATAACAGCACCAGGGAAAAAGTCAAGCCTCTTATCCAGCCGAAAAAAAATGCCCCTGTTTTCAGATGAAACAGGGGCACTCCTTTCCTATTACCCCGAAATCATTCTGCTGCTTTTTGCTGATATTCCTGCCATCTCTTTTCCAGGCCGGAATCTGCCATAGTCTCCATAATGTAATCACAGTATTCACGTCCCGTGGCACCGGTGTCCCGACCGGTCATTACAAGTTTCTTTTCATATTGGCCGCAGATGTCCATCGCCATCTCAAGTTTTTTACCTTCCTCAGTATATCCGATATGGTTCAAAAGCATGGCACCCGCCCTGATAACACTGCTCGGGTCAGCGTACTTCGTCCTTCCTTCCTTTACCATCCGCGGTGCGCTTCCATGAATCGCTTCGAACATCGCATACTGTTTACCGATATTCGCACTGCCTGCCGTGCCCACGCCTCCCTGAAATTCCGCTGCTTCGTCAGTCAAGATATCACCGTAGAGATTGGGCAGCACCAGCACCTTGAACTGTGTCCGTCTCTTTACATCAACCAATTTCGCCGTCATGATATCGATGAACCAGTCGTCTGCATTTATATCGGGATACTCCTTTGCAATCTCATAGAATGTCTTTAAGAACAGTCCATCGGTCGTCTTTATGACATTCGCCTTGGTCACGGCCGTCACCCTGTCCAGATTGTTCTTCTTTGCGTACTCAAATGCGAGGCGGATAATCCTCTCACTGCCGGGCCGGGTGATGACCTTAAAGTCCATGGTCAAATCCGGTGTCACCTCGATTCCAAAAGGACCGAGTGCATAGGCGCCTTCAGTGTTTTCCCGGAAGAACATCCAGTCGATTCCCTGGGAAGGAACCCGGACCGGTCTGACGTTTGCAAAGAGATCCAATTCTTTTCTTATCGCAACATTTGCGCTTTCGATATTGGGCCAGGGATCACCCTTTTTCGGTGTTGTGGTCGGTCCTTTCAACAGAATATGGCATTTTTTGATCTCTTCAAGCACGTCATCCGGCACAGGCTTCATCACTTCGGCTCGTTTCTCAATGGTCAGACCTTCAATGGTCCTGAACTCGATCTTACCCTGCGCAACCTCTTCCTTGAGAATCGTCTCAAGCACCCGCTGTGCCTCTGAAGTAATATGGGGACCGATACCGTCACCGCCGATCACGCCGATGATTATCGGCTTCAGCCGGGAGTAATCAATCCATTCTTTCTGTAATTTTATCCTCTCAATCCTCTTTAATTGACTTTCGATAAGCTTACCCAAATGTTCTTTTGCTTTATCAACTTCGTTCATCTCATTTACCTCCATTCATCAGGTTAAATGCGATTAGCTAATTTCTTCAGACCAATGCAAATAATTCTGCGAATTAACTAATCCAGTTTAAAATCTCCATGCTTTTGTATGTGGGCGACAAGTCCGCCGTCGTTCAAAATATTCAACATCGCCTTGGGCAGCGGATGAGCCTTCAATTCAATCCCTTTTGTCCTGTTCTTGATACTTCCGGAAGCAAGATCTATTTCCAGTTCATCACCTTCATCGATCTTGTCGGTATCGCATTCCAGAAGGGGCAGCCCGACGTTTATCGCATTGCGGTAAAAAATACGGGCGAATGATTTCGCCAGTACCGCGGAAACACCGGCGAGTTTGATGATCGTCGGTGCATGTTCACGGGAACTGCCGAGTCCGAAGTTGTTTCCCGCTACGACGAAATCGCCTTTGGACATTTTTGAAGCAAAATTCGGGTCTGCATCTTCAAGTACATGTTTTGCCAGTTCCGGAAGATTGGAACGGAGATGGAAATATCGCCCAGGACAGATCAAATCCGTGGAGATGCTGTCGCCGAACTTCCAGACCTTTCCTTTAAGCACCATCCTGTCCTCCTTGCTCGCGGAACAACTACCCTTTGGCAACTTCCTGCTTCACCCACTCGGTCGTTACCGACTTCGGTCTTTCAATCGCTTCACCGAGGGCACGACTGACGATAAGTTGCGCACACATACCGAGCGCCCTCGAGACACCGAAGAGCACTGTGTAGTACTCAAATTCAGTGACACCGAAGTGGTACAGAAGACAGCCCGACGCGGCATCGACATTGGGCCAGGGGTCTTTCGCCTTACCGTGCTCTTTCAAAACACCGGGGATGACATTGAATACCCGGTCGACGATCTTAAAGAGTTCATCATCAGGACAGACCTTCTTTCCGAATTCATGGAATGCCGCAAAACGGGGATCAGTAACACGCAAGACAGCGTGGCCGTATCCGGGAATGACCTGGCCTGAGTTAAGGGTATCCCAGGCGAACTGCTTCAACTGCTCATCAGTGGGAACTCCGCCGAACTTATCCCGCACCATGATAACCCAGCGCAGACACATCTGATTGGCAAGGCCGTGGAGCGGTCCGGCAAGACCGTTCAATCCTGCAGAGACCGCATAATAAGCGTCAGAAAGAGCAGAACCGACGCAGTGGCAGGTATGGGCGCTGACATTGCCGCCTTCGTGGTCTGAATGGAGCACCATATAAAGCCGCATCAAATTCGCAAATTCTCCTGTGGGGTCATCAATGCCGAGCATGCGGGCGTAGTCACCGGCCCAATCAAGCGAGGGATCCGGATCCAGGCGTGCACCTTTGTTAAAACGCATTCGGTATATGCCGGCGGCAAGGGTCGGCAGTTTAGCGATAAGATTCAAACAGTCTTCAAGGGTGGGATCCCAGAAATCGGTCTTGGGCATACCGTCTTCATATCTCTTTCTGAAGACCGACTCCTTTTCCATTGCCAGGATGCCGAGGCTGAACATCGCCATGGGATGTGAATCTTTCGGCATCGCTTCCAGGGTCTTCCATACATAGTCAGGCACCTGTGCCCGTGCCTTGAGGTCCTTTCTCAAATCCTCCACCGCCTCTTTGTCCGGCATCTCACCGCTCACCAGAAGGTAAAAGACCGCTTCAGGCAACTCATTCTTCAACTCAGCGATCGGTTTACCCCGAATGATCAATCCTTTATCAGGAGGCACCACCGAGGTGTCGCAGATGAGCGCCTTCACACCGCGCATACCGCCGTAAATCTGTTTCACCGTCACTTTGGAAATTTCTTTATCGGCGTTCGCTTTTACAAAATTTTTGATATCTTCCCGCAGTGCAGGAATCTTCTTTGCTAAAAGTTCTTTTAGTTTAGCCATCTTCTTCTCCTTTCACTCATTCAATTTTTTACGATAAAAACAGACCATCAATTTTTTGTTCTTCGTCTCTTTGTCTTGAAAAGTTCTCTCGGGTCGCTGATCCTCCCCTTTATTGCAGAGTAAGCGACCGTTGCCGGCGATGCCAAGTAAATAAGGCCCTCTGGATTACCCATTCTGCCTTTAAAGTTTCTGTTTGCCGTGGAAATACATACTTCTCCATCACCAAGCACGCCCTGGTGTACTCCCACACAGGGACCGCAACCCGGACCCATAATAATCGCACCGGCACGCACAAAGATCTCCAGAAGACCGAGTTTCATCGCTTCAAGATAGACGTCGCGCGACGCTGGCACCACGATTAAACGTGTATGCGGAGCGCGCTTCTTACCTTTCAATATCTTCGCCGCAACTTTCAAATCTTCAATACGACCGTTGGTGCAGGTACCGATAAACGCCTGATCAACTTTGATCTTCTTCACCTTTGTTATCGGCCTGGTATTATCAACGGTATGGGGAAAGGCGATCTGCGGCACGATCCTGGCGGCGTCGATCTTAATCACCCTTTCATATCTGGCGTCTTTATCAGGAAAGAGCGGCTTCCAGTCCTTCACCCTGCCGCGCGCCTTCAGATAATCCCGTGTCTTTTTATCCGAAGCGATCAAACCAACCTTAGCTCCTGCTTCCACCGCCATATTGGATAATGTGAACCGGGATTCCATACTCATTCTCGAAATGGTCTCACCGCCGAATTCAAGTGCTTTATATGTAGCGCCGTCGGCACCCAGCATACCGATGAGATAAAGGATAAGATCCTTGGCGCCGACTCCTGGTTGGAATCTACCGTTCACCTCGATCCTGAATGATTCAGGGACCTTGAACCAGGTCTTCCCCATCGCCATTCCGATTGCGACATCGGTCGATCCCATTCCCGTAGCAAAAGCACCGAGGGCGCCAGAAGTACAGGTATGAGAATCACCACCGATGACGACATCCCCTGGTTTTACAAAGGTCTCGACCAGTCTCTGATGAATGACACCGTCGCCCACATCGGAAAGAATCGCACCGGCACTGTTGCTGAATTGACGCAGAAGCATATGGTCGTTGCTCAATTCTTTTCTCGGTGACGGCGCCGCATGGTCAAGGAAAAAAAGCGATTTACGTGCCTTCACTTTTTTTATCTTCATCTTCTGGAGCTGTCTTACACCGAGTGGACCGGTACCGTCCTGAAACGCCGCCACATCAACTCTGGCGATCACAATATCTCCGGCATAAGCGTCCTGTCCACTCCTTGCCGACAGAATCTTCTCTGCTAAGGTCTTCCCCATATTGCCTCCAGTCATTAATCAGACCACCTCAATTTTATCACCAAAGAGACTTAAATGTATCACCAATTATTGTAAAAAGCCTGGAACTTAAGCATCACACTGAGCTTAGATCCAAATTATCATTAAACTGAAACTACCAACCACCCTAAGTACTTTATAGATGAATTATTATATCCAGAATCGAAATAAAGTCAATACAAAATTTCCCTTTGCTTTTAAAGAAACACTTGAATTTTATTGAATTTTATCTTATAATTTCTTATGGTTAAGGTAGTGAGTTCCCGGATTCGGGGAATCCCGAAAAATGCATATCTGCTCAGAATAAACAATCATTCGATAGATGACTTTCTGGAGTATCGATTTTATAATGACATAACAAAGACACGCCGCATCCTCTTTGAATACCGCGGCAAAAAGAAAGAAATCATTATTGCTCCGAGCCGGGAAATAGAGATCGAATTGGAAACACCCCTGTATCGACGCTGCGAAAATAACTGTGATTTCTGTTTTGTAAACGGCCTTCCTCCGGGATTGAGAAGAGAACTCTATTTTAAAGACGATGACTATCGACTTTCATTTCTCTTTGGAAATTTCTTGAGTCTGACAAATGTAAGCCGGGATGACATAAAAAGAATCGGCCGATTGAAATTGTCTCCGCTCTATATCTCTGTCCACACCACAAATCCCCGATTACGCAGCCGGATCTTTCAAAATGAGAAAGCCGCTTTGATAATGGAACAATTACGCTCCCTGGTGGAACAGAACATAAAACTGCACACCCAGATTGTGGTTATGCCCGGCATAAACGACGGAGCGGTTCTCAACAGAACAATCACCCGATTAAGCGGTCTGTACCCCGGAGTCAATTCGATCGGTGTCGTTCCCGTGGGCAGAACCAAGTATCAAAAGAAGATAAAATCAATATCAAAGATAGAGGCATGTCGGATCATCGAACAGGTGAACAGTTTCCATAAGAAGTTCAGAAAAAAATACGGAAAAGGACTTGTATATTGTTCAGACGAGCTGTATTTAAAGGCGAAACGGCGGATACCGGATACTGAATACTACGACGATTTCCCCCAACTTGAAAACGGCATCGGCATGGTGAGAAAATTTTTAAATGAACTCGAAGATTCAAACGAGAGAATAAGACTGAAAGGAAATATCCTGCTCCTTACCGGCAGATTGGCATATCCGTTTTTAATCAGACTCAAAAGAAAGCTGGAGGTCTGCAATCTCGCAAAAAACAGACTGGATGTCCTTTCGATAAAAAATTCATTCTTCGGGGATTCAGTAACGGTTTCCGGACTCATCAGTGCGGCTGATTTCAACCGGGTGATAAAAAAGATTAGCAGAGGCTATCGCCGCATTATTTTACCGCCGAATTGCATCAATGAAGCAGGACAGTTCATCGACGACGGAAAGATCGAGGACAAACGGGTGATCATCGCACCCGAGAGTGTCAGGGGGCTGATAAAATGTCTACAGTCGTAATCGTCGGCAGAAAGAATGTCGGAAAATCAACCATCTTCAACCGCCTCACAGGAATGAGGCTCAGTGTCGTCTATAAGGAACCGGGTGTAACCAGAGATCGGATTTATGGAGAAGTCTTATGGTGCGGCAGACATTTCAACATCATCGACACGGGCGGGTTTTTCCCGAATGAAGAACAGGAACTCGCCTCTAAGATCAACAAACAGATAGAATACGGTCTGCAAGAAGCCGACCTGATATATTTTGTGGTGGACGGAAAGAGCGGCTTGAAGCCGGCTGACGAGGAGATCTGTCAATACCTGCGCAGGACGAACAAAAAGATCTTCCTGCTCATCAATAAGATCGACAGCAAGAAAGCCCTGGATGCGGCGGTAGAGTTCGCAAAATTCGGTTTTGAAAATGTCTTCTCCATCTCTGCAGAAGCAGGTATCGGTTTCGGAGAGCTCCTGGATCAAACCGTCAAAGTCCTGCCGCGTGCCAGAGGAGTGCCGAGACATAAAACAATAAAATTATTGATTCTGGGACGACCCAATGCAGGCAAATCCACCCTTTTGAATGCGATAACCGGCTCTGAACGGGCGATCATCGACGAACGACCGGGAACGACCAGGGATATAGTGAATGCGAAAATAACCTATAAGAACAGAACCCTGGAGATCATCGATACCTGCGGACTGCGCAGACGTTCCCGCATAAAAGGTTCAATTGAATTCTACTCGATGATCAGGGCGGTCAATGTTCTGGAGCAGGTGGATGTGGTCGTTCTGATATTCGATACAACCCAGGGAGTGGTGGATCAGGACCGACGAATCGCATCCCTCGTCCTTTCAAAAGCAAAAGGGTTGATAATCGCACCGAACAAGATCGACCTCATTGAAAAACGCTTCCATCGTAAAATCATTCCTTCCACCTATCAGTCATTCAAGTCCTTTGAATTCGTTCCGGTCATCCCCATATCAGCCCACAGGAAGATCGGACTGGACCTACTCCTGAACCGGGTTATAGCCGTTTATGAAGAGGCGAGAAAGACCGTCGCAAAAAAAATACTGCGCATCGTCACCGACAATCTTCAACCGCCGCCCGACGGACAGGTCTATTCCCTCAAGCAGCTTCAGACAACTCCTCCGATCTTCAAGGTCGTCGTCTCCACTCCTTTAAAAGAAAGTTATATAAAATATGTACGGAATACGATCCGCAACTACTGCGGATTTCAAGGAACACCTGTCTTAATAAAAACCCAGGTGATAAAGAGAAGAAGAATACCAGTTTGAGGTGATTATGTTGATAAAAGATGCAGTCGCACTCATCATCGGTTTTATTTTCGGAATGATTCCTTTTTCCCACCTCCTGGGCAGGATAAAAGGTGTAGATCTCAAATCATTCGGAAGCGGTAATATCGGAGCGACGAATTTAGGCAGGGCTCTGGGAATGCCCTTTTTCATCGCCGGTTTTATACTGGACGGTCTGAAAGGTTTAATACCTGTCCTGCTCGCCCATTCATTCGCCGCACCAGGGGCATTCGCCGGTGCAGGAGCAATACTCGGGCACATATTCAACCCTTTCTTTTCATTCAAAGGTGGAAAAGGCGTCTCCACGACGATCGGTGTGACGATCGGGCTCGTCCCGAAATCATTCCTCGTTTCATTCATCATCTGGATTATTCTCTATTTCACGACCTTTATCGTATCGCTCTGTTCCCTCGCCTTCGCCGTCCTCATCTCTCCTGTAGCTTTTCTTCTTAAAGAAGGAACCATAACCGACCGGATTTTCATCATCATCATCGCCCTGCTTGTCATCTATGCACACCGTTCAAATATAAAAAGGCTGCTGCACAAGGAAGAGCCGAAAACCATATTCTGGAAGAAGAAATGAATATCAGTATCTTGGGATGCGGAAATTGGGGGTCGGTGTTCGGAATCATGCAGTATAAGAACGGCCATTCAATAAAGATATGGGAATTCGACAAGCAACGTGCCGAGTATATAAACAGAACAAGGACCAATGAACCGTTTCTTGTAGGCCATAAGATACCCGAGGAGATCGAAATCACCTGGAATATTGAAAGTGTCATCAGGAATTGTGATCTTCTGGTATTTGCAGTCCCTTCGCAGGTATTACCTGAAGTGGTGGAGCAGGTGAAAAGAATAGAGGGAAAGAATGAATGCTATCTCAGTCTGACCAAGGGTATAAATATCGAACTCTTGAAGAGACCGTCAGAACTCATTAATGAACTGGCGGCGCCCGACAAAAGAACCTGGGTCCTCTCAGGTCCGTGTATTGCAAATGAACTGATCAGGGGTGAACCGACGGCGGTCGTACTCGTGGGACCGGACCGTAAAGTCACACAGGAGTTGCAGATTCGGCTCACCACTGAAAATCTTCGTATCTATCTGAGTGACGACATCATCGGCGTGGAACTCGGTGCCGCGGTAAAGAATGTGATTGCTTTAGCATGCGGTATCAGCGACGGCCTGGGTTATGGAAACAATGCAAAAGGTGCGCTCATAACAAGGGGCATCGTGGAACTCCAGCGGCTCGGTGTCAGGATGGGCGCAAAACCGACAACCTTCTGGGGACTTTCAGGACTCGGAGATTTAGTCACCACGTCATTCAGTGAAGAATCGAGAAATCACAGATTCGGTGTGAAGATCGCCGGTGGTAAGACCGTCGAAGAGATAAAAAAAGAGATTGTAATGGTCGCCGAAGGGGTACCGACCTGTCAGGCGGTAAAGAAATTAATGCAAAAGTTCAAAACAGAGATGCCGATATGCAATGCCGTTTATAAAATAATCTTTGAGAACATACCGCCGGAGCAGGCATTGAAAGAATTGATGACGAGGCCGTTGAAGGATGAATGATCTTCGGCCGTCGGTAAAAAACGGGAGGATATTATGATAGAAAAAGAATTTTTCTCCATAAAAGAAGTGGCTGATATGCTGGAATTAAAGCCGTATATATTGAGGTACTGGGAAAAGGAGTTCGCCGTACTGAAACCCCGCAGAAATCGAGTGGGCAGACGATATTATTCAAAGAAGGATATCGACACCATACGGTTGATCAAAAACATTCTGTATAATCAGGGATACACGATCGCCGGCGCCAAGAAAAAACTTGTTACATTAAGTGAAGAGCCTGAACAACTCTCTCTGCCTTTAAGAAATACGACCAAAATCCTGAGGGAGATCAGGGAGGAATTAAAGAGTATCAGTGAAAAACTGAAGGAGTAAAGATCACTCTCCGCCGATCGCGGTGAGTTTCGCCGTCGCCTGATTCTTCAAGGCGAGCGATTCGGCGATCAAATTGGCACGAAGATATTCTTCCCGTGCACTCTTTGTATCACCGATCGCCAAAGAGGCGTCACCGGCGAAGATCAATGCCTGTGCCGCATCATCCCGCCGCTGTTTGAAATGTTCACATGCAAGAAGATAATTTTCACGGGCGTTCAAATAATTCTCAATCTCAAAATAGATATGTCCCATCTCCAGATATATCTCAGGCCTTTCACCCACTTTCTGGAGCAGTTCATTCAATAATTCGATGGCTGCCTTGTAACTCCCTTTGGTTCTATAGACCCTGGTCTTTAAAAAATAGGCATCCATAGTAAAAACCGAAGAAGGAAATTCTGAAATCAATCTATCCAGCATCGTCTCGGCTTCTTTAAACTGCCCCAGGACATCATATATTCTGGCGATCTCGAGGAGCGCCTTCTCTTTGTACTTTTCATCGTTCAAAAGAGTATTATAATAATAAAGAGAAGAATCATATTTCATCTCTTCGGAATACAGAATCGCAAGTTCATTGGCGGCGTATGAGTAATATTCCGCCGCCTTCTTGTTACGAAGCAACTCCTGGAAGACCTCTTTGAGCGCCCTCTTCTTGCCGAAGATCTGATAGATCCGGGCTTTCTCAATCAGGGCTTCTATGGTGACATCAGAATTAGGATACTTCTCGATAATCTTATTCAATTCGGAAAGACTTTGATAATACTCTTTCCGGTTGAAGAGTATCTTTGCAATCCTCATTCTGGTCTTCACCGCCAGTCTTGAATCCGGATTCTCCTCGACGAATCTTCTCAAAGCCTCTATCAAAGAGGGAAATTTCTTCAGACGGTATAAAGTTTCATAGATTTTCAATCTCGTCTCTTCTTTGATACCCGGACTCGGGTTGTACTCATCAACCCGTCGGAATGCGGCGAGCGCCTTTTTGTATTGCTTGATATTGAAATACGCCGAACCGATGCCTTTCTGTGCCGCAGCCGCATAGATTGAGTTGGGGTGTAAGTCCACAAGTTCGGTCCAGAAATCAATCGCATAATCGTACTCCTCCCTTTTGTAATTTATCGAAGCGAGGATAAAGACCGTCCTGTCGGCGTAGATTGAATGCGGAAAAAGCTCCCGATGGCGCAGCAGACTCTCTTCAGCCCTTCCCCATAGCCCCAAAAAATAATCGGTTCTTCCTTTATAAAAAAGATACTCATCAACCGAATCGGGTAAGCCTTTGAAATAGACAGATGCGGAGTCATAACGCGCCTCTTCACTGAAAGACCTCCCCAGTAAAAAACAGATCCGGGGGTCCTCTTCAATATCCAAATATCTTTTTAAATAAAAACGTGCCTTTGTCCTGTCCTTTAAAGTCAACGAGACCTCTGCTGCACGGAACAGACCGGACATCAACAAGATCCTGTCGTCGGTACTGGTGATTATTGAATCGAGCAGTTCACGACTCTTCTTATATTCTTTTAAACCGGCGAGGGCGAATGCCCTGCCGACCTCTTTAAATCCCTGGAAATACTTCATATCCTCGTACAACTTCAGGGCGTCACGGTAAGCACCTTCTCTGTATTTTTCGCGGGCGGCTGCCAATCGATTATAATCACCCATATAATCAACCAGTATCTTTTTATTGGATGAATCAGGGAGTAAATCGAAATATCCCATCGCCTCTGCCACGTTATTCTCTTTCAGTTTTATCAAACCCAGATAATAATCGCACTGCCATATCCGCATCCCTTTTTTACAAGCCTGGGTGAAACAGAATTCCGCTTTGTCATAGCGATGAAGCTGGTAGTATGCGATACCGAGATAATAAAAGACTTCGCCGGTCTTGTCCGGTGTCGCTTCGAACAACTCCACACTCTCTTCTAATCTACCCTGAAGCAAAGCACAGACCGCGGCACCGTAATTATTTTCGAACGAGGGAGCAGTGGTCTTCATCACCCTGTAGTATCGATACGCCTCATCATAATTCCGGCCGGCGAAATATGCATCGCCCGGAAGAAAGACAAAAAGAAGAAGAATACTACTCAAGAGGAACCTCCGAGGTATAGATCTTTATCAACCTCTTCGTCTCTATATCATATACAAATTGTATCTGATAACCCGCGTATATCGGATGATTCACCACCCTCGCAAAATATCTCAATATCAAGCATCTCTTTTCTTCATCAAGCGCAGCGAATTTGAAATTGAATTCCATCTTCTGCGGTACGAAAAAATATTTTCGGGCGATCAAAGACAGAATTTCTTCTTTCTTTTCAATCTCTCCACGGAAACGGGAAACAAGCTCGATATACACACCGCCGTCTCTCAAAAACTTCGTCGTTCCCCGATAAGTTCCTTTTGCGACAAGACTGAAATCGCCCTCAACAATTCTTTCCAGGCTGCTCTTTTTTGCACAACCGCATATAATAAAAAAGATAATAATTGCAATCCGTTTTATGTTGGCCATTATTCCGCTCTCGGATGTTTCTTTTTATAAAGCTCTTTCAAATGTTTGGTCGTAAGATGTGTATATATCTGGACAGTGGAAAGGGAAGAATGGCCCAGCAACTCCTGCACCGCCCTCAGGTCGGCTCCGTTTTCAAGAAGGTGGGTCGCAAAACTGTGTCGTAATATATGTGGATTGGTGCCGGCGGCACGGGCGACCCTGATCAGGTATTTACGGACGATACGTTGCAGTGACCGGGTAGTCAAACGTCCTCCCCGATAGTTTAAAAACAATGCCTGAGTATCGGTCTGAGTATTTTTCGCCGTTTTTCTGATCTTGAGATAATCAAGAATCGCATGTTTCGCCGCCCTCCCCAGCGGAACGATCCTCTGCTTTCCTCCTTTACCCTTGACTTTAATTTCATCACGGGCAAAATCTATATCATAAATATTCAAATTTACGAGCTCACCGGCACGCAGACCACAACTGTACAGCACCTCCATTATCGCGCGGTCTCTCGGCCTGGTGATCTGCATCGCCTTCTCAATCTGTTCGTATGTCAAAAAACCGGGAAGATGCTTCTTTATCTTGGGGGTCCTGATCATCGCCGCAGGATTATCTTCAACAACCCCCATCTTTTTCAGCACCTTGAAGAATGATTTTAAAGTTGAGAGCTTGCGCGCGACCGTGCGGGTGTCGACGCCGTACTTCAAAAGAAAACCGACAAAGAGTGTGATGACATTCTGGTCAACCTCTGGTATCTTTTTCACCCGGAGGAAATCGAAAAACTGTTCAAGGTCGGTTCGATACGCACGCAGTGTATGGAAAGAATAGTTCTTCTCTTTCTGAAGATACAGGATGAAATCATTGACCTTATCAAACAGTTTTTCTCGTTCCATTATTTTATTCTATTAGAATTCACCCCTTTGTCAATGCTGTGATTGAATATTTCAGCTGAAGTCGGCCCTTCACTATATTGACTTATCTTCAGGATTTCATATAATTCTATATTAAGGAGGAATAAATGAGACAGATCATTACAGCAATTCTTGTTTTTTCTTCGTTATTATTCAGCGGGATCGTCGGTGTTAAAAAATTAGAACTGCTCGATCCCTATGGCAGAGAATTAACCACATATCAGACCTGGTGTAAAGACCATATTACTGAACATCAACCGACAACAATCGGTAATGTTTTAAAGGTTAATAAAGAAAGGCAGAATGTCGTGGACCTCGTGGTCAATTCCAAAATCTATCCTGAAATCACCTCTGAGATAAACACCTTTGTTCAGGATTTGACAGATGCAGGTTATTCGGTTCAGGTCGACACCATATCCGGAATGTCCCATACTGCACTGCGGACACATCTCAGCACCATAACCGACCTCGTCGGTGCGATATTTATCGGCGAGGTGCCGGTGGCGTGGTTCGAAACAAACGGTTTCGGAGGCTGGGAAGAATTCCCGCATGACCTCTATTTCTGTGACCTGAACGGTACCTATATCGATGCGGACGGCGATGGGATCTATGACGATCATACCGGCAGTGTGGCGCCGGAGATCTGGGTGGGACGGATCTATGCACGTGACCTCACCTGGGGCAATGAAGTGGAACTGCTGAAAAGATATTTCAGAAAGAATCACCTATATCGTGTCGACAGCCTGTCTGTGCCGCAGAGAGGGCTCACCTTTATCGACGACGATTGGTCAAGCTGGACGACCTGTGGTCTTGACTACATCTACTCGAATGTTGTGGTAATAAACGACGGTTATCAAACCGTCGCCTCAAACTATCGTAATGAACTACTCCAGGGATATGAATGGATTCAACTCTGCGCCCACTCATCGCCCTGGGGCAGCACCTTTAAATACGGTTACAGCGGTTATCGCGGCACAGTATTCAATTATGAAATATTCACCCTGGAACCCCATGCCCTCTTCTATAATCTCTTTGCCTGTTCAGGCACCCGCTTTGTCGAAGAGAACCATTCTGCCGGCTGGTATATCTTCGTAGATCCTTACGGATTACTGGCAGTGGGCAGTACTAAAACCGGCAGTATGCTCTATTTTGAAGACTTCTATTATCCGATCGGGCAGCAGAATATGAGCATCGGCGACGGATTCAAGACATGGTTCACCCAATGGGGTGAAATGGACTGGGATTGGTTTTACGGTATGAACATCCTCGGTGACCCGACCCTCAAACCCAAAGGTCAGACAAAAAATATCTTTCAGGAGAAGATCTGCACACCTGCAAAACCTTCGGAAGATTGGCAGACTCCAGAGACCGTTGCTCCGGACCCTGAATCAGACGGCTTTCCCCAGATCAGTATCAATAACGACGGCAGGATCTGGGTGGTCTGGCAGACAGGCAGAACATATGAGAACGGCCGCTCAGACATATACGGCGCATATAATTATGGAGGGAACTGGTCCAGTGGAATGAACATCGGTTCATATGTCTACTGGGATTATTGTCCGGCAATCGGCTTTGACAACCAGCATCGGCCGGTCACGGTATGGGCGGGCTATAATGAAGGACAGTATGATTTGTATTATAGTTACTACAGCGGTTCGTGGTCCACCCGCCAACTTCTCCATTCAAGTGACCCTGCTTATGACATCAACCCGATGATGATCAAGGACAACAGCGGACGGTTGTGGGCTGTCTGGGAATCACGCCGTAATCTTAACTGTGATATCTATGGTGCATATTTCAACGGCAGCACCTGGACGACTCCCCAGCAGATAACGAACTTCGCCGAAGATGAAAAAACGCCGGTGCTCGCAATCGACAGCCTTGATCGGTTGTGGGTGTTCTACAACCGCAGATATGCCGATAAGAGTGAAATCTGGGGAAGTTATTACAATGGCTCGCAATGGCTCAGCAGCGGGCCGGTCTCAGGCTCCCAGGAGTATGCCTATCATCCGACGTGTGCAGTCAGTGGCAATGGAGAAATCTGGGTTGCCTGGCACTCCTTTGACAACGGTGATGCAGACATCTATGCAAGCCGTTTCAATGGAAGCACCTGGTCTTCACCGGTTCAGGTCACCACTGCATCGGAAAGCGACCTCTTCCCTTCACTGGCGACGCATATCAGCGGTACGGTCTGTCTTGCATATCAGTCAAAGAGCGGCGGCGACTGGAATATCTATTTTGCATATTGTACTGATTCAACCTGGAGCACACCCTCTCCTGTTGCTGAAATCAGCGGAGCAGACATCAATCCTCAAATTGCATGTGACTCCTCGGGTGGATTGTGGGTATGCTGGCAGAGTTATTCCAGCGGCAACTGGGAAATTCTGGTGAGTCACCAACCCGATTTCAGCGCCGCGGAACAGAAAGAAAACCGGCTTTCAGAAAACAGACTCTCTGTATTCCCTTCGGTCTTCACTCAAAATGTGCGGATAAAAACATCAGAACCTTATAGAGATGTCAAAATATTCGATGCAAAGGGTTCATTAATAGCGACCCTGAATTCCGGAACAACAAAACAGACCTCCTGGGCACCGAATGGCTTGCCCGAAGGGACCTACTTCATCACCCTGTCCGGGGAATCAGGGACGATCACTGAAAAAGTACTCTTTCTCCACCGACGATAAAGATATCGAAGTCACAAAAGAAAAAAGGGGGATGATGATTCCCCCTTTTTCGTTTATGCATCAATAAGGAATTATCTCACTGCTTTTTTCAATTCACGTCCTGGTTTGAACTTCGGTGCCTTTCTCGCCGGCACGTTGATCTTCTCACCGGTACGCGGATTGCGTGCAGTTCTCGCCTTCCTCTTTGCGACTGAGAAAGTTCCAAATCCAACGAGTGCTACTCTGTCACCCTTCTTGAGTGCCTGGGTAACCGAGCTGACAAATGTATTAAGCGCAATGTTTGCCGCCTTCTTAGAAATCTTTGCCTTAGCCGCAATCTTCTCGATAAGTTCTGCCTTAGTCATATCGTTATTCACCTCCTTTCATAACACTACTTAATTATAATGATAATTGAAAGTTTGTCAAGCCCTAAATTAAGTATTTACAATGGTTTGCGGAAATGCATCTCGGGAAACTTAAGTCATATACCGTTTTGCAAAAATCCATACTACACTTTGCAGCCCATGACTTGACACATAAAAATAGATGGTTATAATTATCCGTGAAGATAAAAAGAATCGGTGTACTGACGAGCGGCGGCGATGCTCCGGGCATGAATGCCGCCATAAGGGCGGTGACACGCACCGCACTCCACTGTAAATTCACTGTATACGGTATCAAATACGGTTATAATGGTCTGATACGTAAAGAACTCATCATACTCGATCGCGGGTCGGTGGCGAATATCATCCAGCGCGGTGGAACAATCCTGGGTACTGCACGCTCTGATGAATTTGAAACCAGCAAAGGAATGGCACGGGCGGTGCGGATATTGAAGGAGTATGAAATAGACGCCCTCGTGGTGATCGGTGGTGACGGCACCATGCGCGGTGCCTACGAGTTTTCGAAAAAACATAATATTAAAATAATCGGTCTGCCCGGTACCATTGACAACGACCTCTACGGCACCGACTACACGATCGGCTTTGACACTGCCGTAAACAGCGCATTGGAAGCAGTGGACCGCATTCGGGATACCGCTTCGTCTCTGGAAAGACTCTTCTTCATCGAAGTGATGGGCAGGTACGCAGGTTTTATCGGCTTGGCCGTCGGCCTGGCGGGCGGCGCCGAGGACGTCCTCATCCCGGAAACACCGACCGATGTCAGGACGCTGGCGGCGAAAATCAACAGTAACATAAAAAAAGGCAAGAAATCGAACATCGTAATCGTCTCTGAGGGTGATGAAGCGGGCAATGCCTTTGAGATAGCGAAAAAGATTAAATCGATCATCAAAGAAGATTATCGCGTCGCCGTGCTCGGTTATATCCAGCGGGGCGGTTCACCCACAGCTAACGACAGAATCCTGGCATCGAAATTGGGTTATGGCGCAGTCATCGGATTAAAAGAAGGCAGGTTCGGATGCATGGTCGGTGAAATCGACAACCGCATCACCTACACACCATTCAAACAGACCTTTACAAAGAAGAAAAAGATAGACCGGCAGATATACAAGGTCATAAAGATTCTTTCTGAGTAGTACGGTTTCTCAGAGCAGATTGTGTTGTGAAAAAGAGTAGTAATTCTGGTCCGTAATAATTACATGGTCAATAATATTTATCCCCATCAGAACACCGGCGTTGCGCAGTCTTTCGGTTATCTTCAAATCATCGTCTGATGGTTTAAGAATACCGCTGGGATGGTTGTGAATCAAAAACAGACCACTGGCGTTTTCATTGAGGGCGAACTTGAATACCTCACGGGGGTGAACCAGACTGGCGTCAAGTATTCCCTTGGAGATCGTCGAATCCCTCAACAATGAATTTTTGGCGTCCACGGCCGCAACCTTGAACAACTCATATTTCAAACCACCGATTAAAGGATAATAATAATGATAGACATCTTTGGGATGCTTGAATATAACCACCTCTTCATTCTTTTTCGAAAGGGAACGCCTTCCCAGATCGATCGCCGCGAGGATTGAAATGAGTTTTGCCCTACCCAGCCCATTGATCTTCAACTGCTCCAGTTCACTCACGGTCTTCTCACCGAGTCTTTTCAAACTTCCGACCCGCTGAAGAATCTCTTTGGCAAGATCCAGGGCAGACCGATTCTTCACTCCTTTGCCGATTATGATAGCAAGAAGTTCGGTATCAGTAAGGCCGTAACTTCCCCGCTGCAGGAATTTTTCGCGCGGCCTGTCGTCTTCAGGCCAATCCTTGATCTTCATCTACTTAAAGAGGGCGAATTTAAGAATAAAGCCTGCGAAGACAATGGAAACCGTGGACATAAGTTTTATCAATATATTCAAAGATGGCCCTGAGGTGTCTTTGAACGGATCGCCGACCGTATCTCCGACAACAGCCGCTTTATGCTCTGCCGAACCTTTTCCTCCGAGTTCGCCTTTTTCGATATATTTCTTTGCGTTGTCCCATGCACCGCCGGAATTCGCCATCATCAAAGCGATGACAAACCCCGATGTCAGGGCACCGACGAGCAGACCGATTACACCATTGGGTCCGAGAAAGATCCCGATGAGAATCGGCACGACTATCGCCATTACTGAAGGAACGATCATCTCTTTCTGGGCGGCGACCGTACAGATATGAACAGCCTCGGCATAATCAGGACGTGCCTTTCCCTCGAGCAAACCCTTGATCTCTTTGAACTGTCTGCGCACCTCAACCACAATGAGCCCTGCAGCCCTGCTCACCGCCTTTATCGTCTGGGAACAGAATGCAAACGGCATCATCGCACCGATAAAGAGTCCTGCAATAACCTGGGGATTTGTGATGGAAAGATCAAGTGTGGTGGAAAATATCAGAATCTTGCTTCGGTATGCCGCAATGAGCGCGAGCACAGTGAGTGCCGCCGACCCGATGGCGAATCCTTTGCCGGTCGCGGCAGTGGTATTGCCGATTGCATCAAGGGCATCGGTTCTGCGTCGAACCTCTTCGGGTAGACCCGCCATCTGGGCGTTTCCGCCGGCATTGTCCGCAACCGGACCATAGGCATCGGCTGCAAGGGTGATGCAGAGGGTGGAGAGCATCCCGACCGCAGAGATCGCCACACCGAAAAGTCCATATCCAGGGTTTGCTGCACCGCCGGCAAGATAATATCCACCGATAATCGCCAATGCCACGGCGATGACCGGCGCCACGGTCGAGAGCATACCCACACTCAGCCCTTCGAGGATCACTGTCGCCGGTCCGGTCTTCGCAGTAAAAGCGATTCCCTTGGTGGGAGGATAACTGTCCGACGTGAAAAACTCGGTTGAAAAACCGATGAAGACACCGCATGTCAAACCAAGAAGAATGGGCCAGTAAAAGTTGAAATTATGGGGTAGAATAAATTTTATGAGAAATGCGGCTGCAACCGCCATAATGATACTCGCTCCCCATACCCCCTTTCTTATCGCGAACAAAAGGCTCTTTTGACTGGCATCCTCTTTTGTCTGAATCAAAAAAGTTCCAATGACCGAGGAGAAGACGCCGACCGCGGCAAGAAGGAGCGGCAGAATTACACCGGTCATCCCCAATCCCGCGGCAAAGGCGAGCGCCATCGCAGCAACGATCGAACCGACATAAGACTCAAAAAGGTCTGCTCCCATTCCCGCCACGTCACCGACATTGTCACCGACATTGTCCGCAATGGTCGCGGGGTTGCGCGGATCGTCTTCAGGAATATCCGCCTCAACCTTACCGACAAGGTCTGCACCGACATCCGCCGCCTTTGTAAAGATTCCGCCGCCTACTCTTGCAAAAAGTGCCTGGAACGACGCACCCAGTCCATAACAGACCATTGTCTGGGTGACCACAAGAAGCCTTTCATTAAGAGGCAGACTCTTGTAGACAAGATTCAATAGAAAGAACCAGAAGCTCAAATCCCAGAGACTGAGTCCCACGACGACGAATCCCATCACTCCGCCGGCACTGAATGCAACCCTTAAAGCACTGTTTAAACTTGTCTGTGCTGCATTTGCGGTTCGCGCGGAGGAATCGGTCGCCTGATTCATACCGATGAAACCGGAGAGCGCCGAGAAAAAACCTCCGGTGAGAAATGTAAAGGGCACGAAGATCGGCAGCATACCGCCTAAAGCAAGAATCAGAAGGAGTACAAAGAGTACGGCGAAGATGATTATCACCACCCGATATTGTCTTTTCAGATACGCCCGGGCGCCTTCTCTTATCGCCTGAGCGATCTCACGCATCAATTCAGTGCCTTCATCAAACTTTTTGGTTGTCTTTGACAGATATAGAGCAAACAGCAAGGCGAGTAAAGAACCACCGGGTGCTATCCAGAATAATGGAAACATTCTATCCCCCTCTTGTTTTTGCAGCTACTTTCATTCCCTGTTTTTGGAACGTACATAACAGATACGGGGCGGCTGCCGTTTGTGCATACTCCTGTCAAAGAGCAGCTGCAATTTTTCCGCCGCCTCTCCCTGAGCCCGCGATTCTGCGATCTCCTGCAAAATTTTATCCATCTCTTCATAACTGAAGCCAAGTTCATCCTCATCTGTCTGTCCCTGCCACAGCCCCGCGCTGGGGGTCTTCTCAATAATAACTTGAGGGATACCCAGTATTTTCGCAAGTTCCCTCACCTCGAATTTATAGAGATCACCGAGCGGTAATATATCACAACCGCCGTCACCGTATTTAGTAAAGTAACCGAGCATCAATTCGGTCTTATTGCCGGTACCGCAGACAAGATAATTATTGACGTTTGCATAGTAATATAATACGGTCATCCGCAGCCGCGCTTTAATATTGCCGCGGGCAAGCCGGTCGTCCCCGGGCAACAATTTTATCAGATTATTGTAAACAGAAGTCAAATCTATGTACTGGGTCTTCAAGTTCAAGTGTGCCGCAACCTCTGAAGCATCCTCCATATCCCGGACAAGGGATTCGATGGGCAGAAGCAGACCAAGACAATTGTCCGTCGCTTTTTTGAGCAATGCCGCGCATACCGATGAATCCAATCCACCGCTCAGACCGAGAACAAATCCTTTTGTATGTGATTTTTCCAGCTGTTCTTTCAACCAGTTGACGATTTTATTGACGGTCTTCTCATACATTGATAGGATTATACCGATATTTCTTAAAAAATCAAGAAAAAAGAACAAAGAACGCAGAACATTGACAATCATATTCTTATCAATATAATCATAGCAGTGGAAAAGAAAAAAGAATATTGGCAGATAAATACCCAGAAAATGGCTCAGCAGATTAAAGAAGTTGCTAAGGTTTGTCAGAAAGAAGAAGATTTGAAGATGAGGCTTGAGCCAATTTTACAAAAAGCGTTCAAATTGATTGGAATAAATATTAAAAATGTTCATTATGAGAAAACAAGCGCCTCTTACAAAGGACGCACAGACGCGGTTTATGGATATTTAACCATAGAATATAAGAAACCTGGCACTTTATCCAGAAAGACAGGTGTTAGAAGGACTATAAGACAGATTCAAAATTATCTCGTTGGTCAAGCTACTGAATTTGGAACGCAGAAAGAAGATTTTTTAGAAAAGGCAATTGGTGTTGCATTAGACGGTAATTCTATTATGTTTGTTAAATTTTCAAAAGTCCCTTCATTGCTCCAGACCCCAGTGCCGATAGGAAAAACCCAGATGGATTTCTTCCCTCAAATAGAAATTAAACGGGGTTTTCAAATATTGGGTCCATATGCGATCACCCAGGCGAGCCTTGCCAATCTGCTTATCTATGCTCGTGCTTCAGCTCGAAGACCGTTGACCGCCAAGGATCTGGCTGGAGTTTATGGACCAGAGTGCTCTATCGCCCGACAGGCAGTGTCTGAACTCTATTCAGCTGTGATAAGGGCACAACGCCGACAGACACCATCCCGGATAAAAACTTTTTTTACAGAATGGGATAGAATATTTGGCGTTGTTTATGGTCAGGAGATTGAGAAGGCTGAAAAATCTGCCGCAGAAACTGCAAAGCTCTATCAACTTCCTGCAGGCAGTAGATTAAAACAACTGCTCTTTGCCATCCATACTTATTATGCCTTCTTGATGAAGATGATCGCTTATGTTCTTGTAGCAATGCAAAGGGAAAGTGCTGTAGAATCTTTTGTCGAGGGATTATCATATCTGGATGATAGACAACTTTTTGACAAACTTACCCGGCTGGAAAGTGGGCTCGATTTTGTTGAACAGGGTATTAACAATTTCCTGGAAGCAGATTTCTTTTCCTGGTATCTTGATGCCTGGAGTCCGGAGATTGCCAATGTTTTTCGTGGAATAGTGAGGGCTTTTTCAGAGTTTGAACCTGCTACACCGATTCTTGAGCCTGAATGGACAAAAGACTTACTGCAGAAATTATACGAAGTTATTGTGCCGAAAAAATTGCGTCATGATTTAGGTGAATACTATACTCCTGATTGGCTTGCGGGTTATTTAATAGATAAAAGTGGCTACGAGAGCAGCCCAGGTGTCCGTTTTTTAGACCCAGCCTGTGGTTCCGGCACTTTTTTGGTGCAGGCAATAAATAAAGCAATTAAAAACATAAAATCACAGAAGAAAGTCCATATTAAAGAGCTTGCCAATCATATTCTGAATAATATCGTAGGATTTGATTTAAATCCTCTTGCGGTGCTTGCCTCAAGAACAAATTACCTCATTGCGTTTTCAAGATTTATTCCGTATATAAGACCTATTACCATCCCCGTCTATCTCTGTGATTCAATTCTTGCTCCGAGTCGTTATGAAGAAGAAGGACAATTACCATATCATAGAGATACCTTAGTATTTAGAACAACAAAGGGTGAATATATATTCCCGATTTGTATGCGGAGTAGAAACCAGATTGATAAATTTACTGCTGAGGTTGATCTGGCATTACGGAGTAAATTATTGCCTGAGGCATTTGGAGAAAGATTAAAAGCTGTTTTTAGGCTTTCCGAGAAAGAAAATGGACTGCTCATTAATGTTTATGAGCAGATAAAAAAATTGGAGGATGCTGGTGAAAATGGTATCTGGGCTCGGTATATAAAGAATGCCTTTGCACCAGTTTATGTTGGAAAATTCGATTATGTAATTGGCAATCCCCCCTGGGTTAGATGGGATTTTCTTTCTGATGATTATCGGGCAAGAACCCTGAAACTATGGCAAAAATATGGTTTGTTTTCTTTGAAAGGTTATGAGACACGTCTGGGCGGCGGAAAAAAGGATTTTTCAATGTTATTTACCTATGTCTGTACTGATAACTATCTTAAGGATAATGGTATTCTGGGTTTTGTTATTACAATAGAAGTCTTTAAATCCAAAGGTGCCGGTGAAGGATTCAGAAGATTTGTTTTGAAGAATAAAAGAGAACCTTTAAAGGTTCTCTTGATGGAAGATATGGTCGATTTAAAACCTTTCCAGGCGGCTAATAAGACTTCAATATTTCTTTTGAGAAAAAATAGAAAAACAAAATATCCGATTCCCGTTGTAGAATGGAAGAGGAAAAAAGGAATCGGACGTGTAAGGCCTGACTGGACACTGGAACAGGTTCTCAGAAATACCACACAAAGGAAACTTAAGGCGATACCGGTAAATCTTAAAAAAGAGACATCAGCCTGGCAAACTGCTACCCTTTCAGACCTGCAGATTTTTTCAAAACTGAAGGGGAGAAATCCATACAAGGCGCATCTTGGAGTAAATGCTGATCCCTACGGAATTTTCTGGATGACCGTTGAGCAGGTTAGACCCGATGGAAAACTTGTTGTTCAGAATCTATACGGCAGAGGAAAGAGTAAGATAAAGTCAGTAAAAACCTCGATAGAATCAGAACTAATTTATCCCGCAGTAACTGGTGAAGATATAACAAAGTTTGGAATAAAGTCTCATTTTTACATTTTGATTTCACAGGATCCTATAAAAAGAAGAGGCTATGATGAGAATTATTTAAGCTCAAAATATCCACTGACTTATGCATATCTTGTGCAATTCAAAAATTTCTTGTTAAAACGGGCATTATTTAAAAAATATTTTTGCAAGGATGTAAAAGTTGATGATAAAAGGATCGAGAAAATTCCATTTGCGCCATTCTATTCACAGTTTAATATAAGCGAAGATACCTTTGCAAGATACCGGGTTACATGGAAAGCTATGGCATCAAAAATTGAGACTGTTGTATTATCGAACAAAAAAACAGATTTTGGTATTAAATCAATGATTTCAACTAAAGTTACTTCTTTTATTCCAACCAGCAATAAATCTGAAGCGCATTATCTCTGTGCAATCTTGAATTCAGAGATAGTAAATAATTTTATAAAGAGTTTTTCTGCTGCGGGTCGGGGTTTTGGCACACCGTCGGTGATGGAAAATCTGGCGATACCAAAATATAACGAAACCAATAGAATTCATAGAAAGCTTGCTGAACTTTCTGAAAAGGCGCACAATGTTGTTAAAGCAGGAAAGGATATTCATAGTATAGAAGAAGAGATAAACCAGTATGTGAAGAAATTATGGAATATAAAGTAATCACACCACAGGATAAGGCATATCCGCAAAAATTGATTGGCCGACTCGGTGATAGTGCGCCAGAAAATATTTATTATAATGGCCCTTTAGATTTACTCAATCGCTGGACAATGGCATTTCTCTGTGCTGATTCAGCCGGAGGTACTGTTCTCAATGAGATGAATCAACTCTTCTTTACAATACGCGAATACGAAATAAACTATATCGGTTCCTGGCATTCAATAATGGAAACTGAGATATTCAGGCTTGCACTATATTTCAAACATAACAGTCTGACACTTTTTAGTGCTAAAGGGTTGAAAAAGGAAACTTTTGATTCATATTTACTCGATAGATTTTACCCACCACTTCATGAATTTCCCGAACGGGATGAATATTTCCGACGCGCAGAAAATGGTGAATTGCTCATCCTTTCTGTTGCTCCACCCGATGAAAACCGCCAGCGAAGAAAAAATATTATGCAACGAAACTGGATTTCCTGTTTATTAAGCGACCTTGTATTTATCCCCTACGCGCCTAAGGGTTCCAAAACATATACTACTGCTAAAAGGTTAGTAAAGGCTGATATACCGGTTTTCACGCTTGAGCATTCAGTTGCTAAAGAATTACATCAACTTGGTATCCCCGGGTTTAATCGTAAAACTGTTCGTTCTTTAATTGAACAAGCCGGTGCAAAAAAATACGGGGGAGAGAAGATTCAAGAAGTAGATGCTTCTTTAGAAGTTACACCATATAAACCGCCAGAAAAGAGAATAATTCAGGATGAGATAAAATTTGTAAAGGAGAATGAAGAAGAATAAGGAGCTTGCCCGGATATTCGACCGCATCGCTGATGCCTTAGAGTTTAAGGGCGCGAATGTCTTCAAGGTGGTCGCCTACCGCAAGGCGGCACGGGTGCTTGAAGACCTGGTCGAGGATATTGAAGAGATACACAGGGCAGGAAAACTTCAGGAACTTTCCGGAATCGGCGCAGGAATCGCCAAGAAGATCGATGAGTATCTCAGAACCGGGAAGATGAAAAAATATGAAGAGGTGATCAGCGACATCCCCCCGACTTTACTGGATATGCTCGGGATCCAGCATCTCGGTCCGAAAACACTCGCCCTCGTGAATAAAACACTGGGAGTGAAAAATCTGACCGATCTTAAAAGAGTAATCAAAGACGGCAGCCTTGCAAAATTACCCCAGATGGGTGAAAAGAAGGTCGAAAACATCAAAAAGGGAATCGAACTTTTTGAAAAAAGTCATGAAAGACTTTCCATCGCCGTCGCCGAAGAGGTGAGTGCCGGGGTTATCGACTACTTAAAGAAAAATACAAAGATCAAAAAGATTTCTTCAGCCGGTTCATTAAGACGCTGGAAAGAGACGATCGGCGACATCGATATCCTGGCAGCAGGAAAGACACGCACCGATATAGTAAAGGTCTTCACCCGATACCCCGGGACCGAAAGAGTCCTCGCCGCGGGTAAGACCAAAGGTTCGATCATTGTCAAAGGTGGAATTCAGATCGACCTGCGGATCGTCGCGCCGTCTTCATACGGATCGGCGCTTCAATATTTCACCGGCTCCAAAGCACATAATATCAAATTACGCAGTATTGCAAAACAGAAAGGGATGAAACTGAGTGAATACGGGGTGTTTAAAGGAAAGAAAAAGGTCGCCGGCAAAACCGAACAGGAAGTCTATAAAATACTGGGATTAAAATATATTGCACCGGAATTAAGGGAAGACCGCGGAGAGATCGAGGCGGCGCAGCAAAACAGTCTGCCCGCATTAATAGAGAAGAAGGACGTCAAGGGCGACCTGCAGATGCACTCGACCTATTCGGATTCCAGCGCGACGATAAAAGAACTGGCGCAATACGCCGAAGCACTGGGTTACGAATACATATTGATAACCGATCATTCCCAATCCGCAAAATACGCCAATGGGCTGGATCAAAAAAGACTCTTTCGGCAGTGGAAAGAGATCGACCGGCTCAATAAAGAACTGAAAAGGCTGCGGATACTCAAAGGCGCTGAAGTCGATATTCTGAAGGACGGCGGCCTCGATTATCCCGACACCATCTTGAAAGAACTCGACCTGGTCGTCGCTTCAATCCACCAGGGATTCAAAAAGAATGTCACCGAAAGAATATGCGCGGCGATGGAAAATCCTTATGTCGATATAATCGGTCATCCGACCGGACGGTTGATCTTCCAGAGGGAAGGTTATGTAATCGACCTTCCCCGAATAATGGAAAAGGCATTGCAGACAGACACCTGGCTGGAATTGAATGCATATCCTGAACGGCTGGACCTCAATGATGTAAATCTGAAGCTCGCAAAAGAGATGGGCATAAAGATTTCAATCGGCACTGATGCGCACGGTGTTGAAGGACTTTTATGGATGAAGTTCGGCGTCGCCACGGCACGACGGGGATGGCTCGAACCCGATGATGTGGTCAACACCTATCCGCTCAAGAAATTGCTCAACCGACGTAAAAGGGTTAAACGTTGAAACGTTTTTTAAGTATCTCTTCAGCCGCCGCGGAAATGAACTGATCTTTATGGGCGGCGGCGTTTTCCAGTAATTGTCTTGCCTTTTCTGTTCTGATGTCTGCCAGGGCGTTCAGAGCCGCCTTTTTGGTGGGTAAAATAAGATCTTTCTTGAAGAGTGCCTTTTCATTGACGATACTGAAGAGAACATCAACCACTGAATCATCACCGAACTTACCCAGAACCGCTATGATCTCCCGTCTGAATTCTTCTTCCTTTTCATTGGGAATACCCTTACGCAGTTTCACCCATTGAACCGCTTCTTCGAGTTTTTCTTTTACATCTTCTTTATCCAGATGTTTCATTGCGGCGATGACAACTTTTTTCGATTTACTGTCTAACGCCTTTTTGATATGTTCCTTCACCCTCTCGTCACCGAGTTTACTGAGACTCTCAATCACTGCCAGTTGAACCTGCTCGTTCTCGTCGCCGATCAATTCAGCGAGGCGGTCAACCGCAGCCATGACCTTCATCTCTCCAAGAATATAAACCCCGTTCCTGCGTATGTACCATTCCGGAGCGGTCAGTAACTTCTCGATTTCAGGTATCGCCCTCTCTCCGATCCTCACGAGGACGTCGATAATCTTCATTCTCACGGAACGGTCCTCAGTATCTTTTAAGGTCTCAATCAATAGAGGTACTGAGAACTCTGCCATCGACATCAAGGCCTCTCTCGCTTCGGCGAATGTCCCGGGATCCCACAGAAGAGAAACCAATTCAGGAATGTAATTCTGGTCCCTGATATCACTGATGCTCTTGATGATGATCTTCTTTCTGTCCAGCAATGCCGCGTCTTTACGTAACAGATGCTTACCGAACTTCTTTGAAACAAATTGAATGAGGTCGTCCTTTTTAAACTCCTCGGCTTTCTTATAAAGTGTCTTCAAGGCGTTGATCACCCGATCAAATGTCTTAATCTCGGTCTCGGCGTCGGCCATGGTATCCAGACGGTCGACCAGGAGCCTGACCAGGTCGTACTTTTCGGCTTCGAAAAGTTTATTCGCGTATTCCATAAGCTCATCGACCGCCTTAATCCTCTCCTCATGGGAAGGGTCACGAAGACGGGGGAATATGGTCCTCATCTCGCTCTCTAAGTTCTGAGCCATAAATTTCTGCGCCGCCTTTTCTCCTTTGATGGTCTTCATTTCAGTCATCAGCCGAGCGACGATCTTTTCAAAATCAAGTTCAGGTACATTGACGCGCAGCGTCGACAAAATACCCGGCAGGCGTGAACCTGTGACATTCTTGAGAACATCGATAATCTCCTGCTCTGTTTCAGGAGTTTTATCTTTCGCCTTAACTGAAATTATATCAATGATGTCTTCATCAGACATGCTTGGGATCAAACTTTTGAAGAGAACAGAAAGTTTTTTGTTTTCGGTGCGGTACTTTACGACATTCTTTTTTATGGTCGGCGACAAGGCACTGAGCATACGCGAAAAAACGACGGAATATTCATTCCACCGGTCTTCACCGTATTGGTCGGCGATCATGAGGGCGAGTTTTTCCAGACCCGAAATAATCTTCCCTGTCTGCACCTCCACGGGTTCGTCACCGACAAGGCCGACGCCGGCGAGAAATCCTCCCAATTCTTTAATCCTTTCTTCATCGGTCATCGCCGCCTGGGTGACGGTCAAGGAATCCAAAAACTGTTCCCAGTTCATGGCCTGAGCCTGTTCGTCCGTGGAAATGACGCCCACCCGGAACTTGTTGACCTTGATGCCGGTAATACCTTTTGCGCGCACGAGCGCGACGATATCACCGTAATCCGCGATGTCGGCCGGAGTCGCCGCCATGGCGGTGAAGAACTCTCTTATATCTTCTTCAGAAAGTTCAACGTTGAATGTGATACTCTTCACACCGAGTTGATTGAATCTGTGGACAAGACTCTTGACGATCGGCAGCGTTCTGGAATCAAAACGCTCATTCTCTATCATAATAACATCTTCTATAATCACCAACGAAATAGAGTCCTGTTCGATCGGTATCTCCTTGAGCAAAATTCTGAGCCTTTGAACAACCGGCTGCAATGATGGATGTCCTTTTGGATAGGTGCGTGAGATATTTATACCAAGCCCGATTTGTTTGATTAAATCATTAAGAAATTTTGTAGAATAGTCGGGCATAGTTATTCCTCTTTTATTTTATACTCAAATCCTTTGACTGTCAAGGCGTCTTTAACGAATTCTCCTATTTCAGTATAAACAAAGAAGGCCTTTGTCGCTTTGTATAAATCCTCGCATACCAGGAGGGTATTATCCTCGGCGTTCTTCTGAAGAATCTGGCTTTTTTTAAAGCCCTGCGTGATTATCAGCGCATTTTTGAGGGTGTTTGTCAAACTGAATATCAGGGCGTTGTCTATCGAGATCCCAATCTTCAACCCGATGGGAGTCTCAAGCAATTTTTCTTTATTGAACTTCATCAACGCCTTAAGCATATCCTCGGCAGCGATGATCGCCATATGTGGAGCAAAATCCGTCCCGCGTGGAAAACCGAAGACACCGACGATCTCATCACCTATGATCTGATAAATGACTCCCTTGTATGATTCTATTATTTTTGAAAACACCCCGAATATCTCATTTAAAAACGCCATGACATCTTCGGCGATCATCTGTTCGCTCATTTTGGTGAAACCGGAAAGATCCGCCCTCAAGAACGTCAATCGGAGATTTTCAAACGGCAATTCTTTCTGTCCTTCAATAAACACACCGCAAAATGGACAGAAATGGAGCGGCTCGGTGATTTCAGCGTTACAATTCTTGCATCTCATATTTTAGATCTCAAGTAAACTCTTGTATTCAGGACTTTCACTGAAGATTTTCCGATGTTCATCATTCAACTTGAATTTGATATCATCATAGACAAAGAGGGCTTTACGTCCGTAATAGCGTGCTTTTTCAAGATCATCCTCTTCAAGAAAAACCCTGGTTAATCTGTATAATGCGGACGCAATTAAAGGCGGCGCCTTTATCGTCTCGGCGATCTCCAACGCCTTCCTCGCATTATCAACCCGTTCTTCTTCATCGAGCAAGGAAAGTATTATATAACAGTAGAACTCAATCTCTTTCTGGGCGAACTTCTGGGCGTTGACCAGGGCGTTTCTGATAAAATCATGGGTTTTCTGATAATCCTCTAACCTATAGTACACCACGGCTTTTTTCAAATTGATCTCTGCAAGCAGATTTTCTCTTATAAGAAACGTCAGCTTCTTATCGGCATATTCCAGATATTTCTCCGCCTCTTCCCTTTGTCGGTTAAGCGCCTTAACTGCGGCAAGATCAAGGGCGGACTTCAAAGCCACTTCAGTATTCCCGATATCCTCGGCGGTCTCAAAACTTTCAAGCAACAGTTTCTCAACCACAGATAGATTCCATAATTGAGTATTGATCGCGGCAACGAGATATTTAAAACGAACCTGCCAGCGCAGATCTTGTTTCGGGATAAGTTCCTCCAAGCCGTAATTCAGGTAATCGAGTGCCTGTTCATAATTACCCAGAATCCTGTGAAGTTGTGACAGATTATAGAGACAGGAAATTTCGGCTTTTTTGATTTCGTTATCCCGCGCCGTGTTCCAGCTGAGATTATAGTTTATGATACTCTTTTCATATTCATATCTGTTTTGATAAAGTAACGCAAGGTCTGAATAGAGAACAGCCAATATATCAACCATCTTATCATCGCATCGATCAACCGCAGAAAGCAGTAACTCCTCTGCTTTATCGAACCTGGCGTCCAGCAATAATGCATAGGCATACCGTTCCATAAAATTGATTTCCCGTACCACATCCCTGGACTTCCGGGAAAGTTCCAGTCCCTGTTGTGCGGTTTTGCTCATCTTCTGGACATCCCCGGTGATTTCGTAGATATCTGTAAAATTCAACAGGAGGTCATTCATCAAATCTGAACCGATCCTGCCGTCTGTATCTTTATTTATTTTGAGAACGACATTATAAAAATTCAACGCCTGCTCTATTGCATAAAGATTCTTTGCTTTATCTCCGGCAAGTTTGTGATACTCTGCGGCCTTCTTATAGTTTTCACAGACCAAATAATGATGTCCGATATTTTCATAGAAATCCGACAACTGATCTGCATACAGCTTTTCGAACAGGGTCGCGACCAGCTGATGAATCTCCTTTCTCTTTCTCAAAGGAAGAACCGTGTAAGCGGCATCCTTCAGCAGATTGTGGCGGAAAACATATACCGGATCCCTGTCGTTCTTTGATAAAACAATGTATCCCTCTTCAACGAGATAATGGAGTTGATTAACCAGATCCACATTGTCAAACAACCCCTTGAGGATGCGCAGACTGAAACTGTAACCTATGACCGAGGCGTAATCAATCAACAACCTGTAATCCGAAGGCAGAGAATCGATCGTCGACATAACCACGCCGTACAGGTCATCCAGGAATGAAAGGCGCTGTTCTTTTTCAAGTACCCATTGACCAGCGACCTTCTTTATCAATTTGGTTCTTCGGGTGTTTCTGATCGCCTCAATGGTGAAAAGAGGATTGCCCCCGGCTGATCTGTAAATGAAGTCAACGACCTTCTCATCCACATCACCGAGAATATAACGCACCAGATTCCGCACCTCGGACAGAGAAAGCGGGGTGAGATTGATTTCATCTATCGGGCATTCGATGTTCGTCAAAAACTCACGGGAGACATTAACCATAAGAAACATTACCGGACAATCTTTGAGTTCTGAAGTCAAATAAGCCACAAGATATTTTGACATCTCGTCGGCCCTGTTGAACTCTTCAAAGATCAAAACCAGCGCTTTGCCGCGACATTCATTCTTCAGAAGATTTCTGACCGCAGTGTATATCTCTTCATTCACTGATTCTATCTCATCCTGTTTAAGCCTTCTCAGATCCGTGGAGAAAAGATGATTCAGGCCCCTGACGTCGAATCGGGACAATTTACCTTCTGAAACGGCATTATCGAGTTTTTCCGCCACCGTCTCATTCCCGTCGAATTCATTGATGTTAAGATATTTCTTTAATAAAAATTTAAAGGGATAATACGGTGTCTGGATCTCGACCGAGCAATGGGTCTCCAGAAAAGCAAAAGAATCATCCTGTGCCAGATATTTTTCAAACTCTTCCTTGAGTCTGGTCTTTCCGATACCCATCTGACCGCTGATCACACAGAATCTTTCTTTGTTCTCTTTGATGCTGTTTGAAAGATCTATCAATTTTTTCAATTCTTTTTCACGACCGCAGATCGGAAATTTCTGGGAAAATATCGTCTGAGATTCCTTCTCGACCTTTTTAACAAGATAGACATTGATCTTGGTGGTCTTTCCTTTTACACTCCGTTCTCCGATGTGGTCGGCTTTTATATATTCAGCAGTCTTATCATAGGTGCTTCCACTGATGACGATTTCGTTCAAAGGACATATCTCAGTAAGTCGGGCGGCGGTATTGATCGTATCACCGATCACGGTCAGAAACGAAAACTTCTCCAATATATATCCGAAGAACGCCCGGCCGGTATTGATACCGATGGTGATATCTATCCCTTCGGGAAATTCGCCGCTCTTTCTCTTGTTCTGCCACCAATTCCGGATGCGCCAGGCGCAACGGATGACCCTGATCGGATCATCGGCGTGCGCTTTGGGTGCACCGAAGATCCCAAGGATACGGCTGTCCGGAATGATCTGATTGGCGGTACCTTTATACTCGTTGATTATATTTTCAACCTCGGTGAAATATTCCCTGATCTTGGTGATGACCTCTTTAGGAGATTTGGTGCTGATTAATTTTTCAAAACCGATGAAGTTGACGAAGAAGACCGAGAGCATTCTCAGTTCTCCCCCCCATAGTTTCAGACGATCAGACACCCTTGACTGCTCTGCCGATGCCAGAATCGGTGTACCGCAGTTCGGGCAGAAAACCGCCTTTTCATTTACAACCGAATAACTACATAAAGGGCACTCAATCATTCCTTAATACTCCTCAAAAATACGCCCGCTTTCTTTTAAAATGCATATTTTTTATTATAAAGATATTAAATGAATTGTCAAGATTTTATCAACCCTTAAGTCTACCCGCGTTCACTCTGCTTTCAAGGATATTGATTATTCACCCGTTCCCGTTATAATTGTGGGATGAGAGAAAATATAAAAGAGTATTCCCTTAAGGCGTTGAAAGAGAAGATGCTCACCTTGAATCTCGAGGCGTATCGAGGCGAACAGGTCTTCAAGTGGCTGTGGCAAAAGGACGCTGATGATTTCACCGTTATGACCAATCTTTCAAAGGAATTAAGAAAATTATTCGCCGGAATATTCTTCATTCCTGAATTAAAAATTCTCAAAGTGCTCTCTGCCGAGGACGGCTCGAAAAAATTCCTCTTTCAACTGGAAGATAATGAAAAGATCGAAGCGGTCTTCATCCCCGAGGCAAAAAGAAAAACCGTCTGTGTCTCAACCCAGGTCGGCTGTCCTCTGCAGTGTCGGTTCTGTGCCACGGCGTTAATGGGTTTTATCCGTAATCTGGAGGCTTACGAAATAGCGGAACAGATCAGACTCATCCAGAAACAGATTAAAGAAAAGATCACCAATATCGTCTTTATGGGTATGGGAGAACCGCTCTTGAATTTCGAAAATCTTATCGCTGCAATTGAAATAACCAGTTCACCCCTTGCCCTGGGTATCAGTCAGAGGCATACGACGATTTCAACAGCCGGCCTGACCGACGGCATCCGTCGACTGCTGAATTCACCTTATAAGGTGAAGCTTGCAATATCTCTGAACTTTCCGGATCAAAAACAGCGGAGTAAGATGATGCCGATAAACAAAAAATTTCCCCTGAGTGAAATCCTGCCCCTGGCTAAGGACTACAGTATCAAAAAAAATATGGTCACATTCGAATATGTACTTATCGATAAAATAAATGACCGCATAAAAGACGCCCAGAAGTTGCTTGATCTGCTCAAGGGAATACCTTCAAAGATAAATCTCATCCCCTATAATCCACATCCGCGGTTGCCGTATAAAAGACCGACTCCTGAAAAGATCGACAAATTCCACCAATACCTTCTGAGGTCCCACCATACCGTCACCATGAGGAAATCCCGGGGACAGAAGATACTGGCGGGTTGCGGTCAGCTTGCGCTTTCCTGAAAATTACCAGACGCCTGTCTTTAAATATTCATGGATCGAGCGTGCTGCAACCCTGCCGTCACCCATCGCCAGAATAACGGTCGCTCCGCCGCGCACCACATCGCCGCCTGCCCAAACACCCTTCTTTGAAGTCTTGCCGGTCTCAGGGTCGACCTCGATATTCCCCCATTTCCCGACCTTTAAATCAGGTGTCGTCTGTGCGATCAACGGATTCGGACTCTGACCGATCGCCACGACCACGGTGTCGACCGGTATTTTAAAATTAGAACCTTCGATCGGCAACGGCCTCCTTCTACCTGATGCATCGGGCTCGCCCAATTTCATCCTGATACACTCGGCTTCCTTGACCCAACCGTTCTCATCTGCGTGGTACGCCACCGGCAGGGTGAGGATTTCAAAAATTATACCTTCTTCTTTTGCGTGTTCAATCTCTTCGATTCTCGCGGGCATCTCTTTTTCAGACCGTCGATAGATTATTCTCACCTCTTCGGCGCCGAGCCTCAACGCGGTCCGTGCCGAATCCATCGCTACATTGCCGCCGCCGATGACGGCTACTTTTTTACCGCGGACAATGGGTGTATCATACTGCGGAAAGAGATATGCCTTCATAAGATTGGAACGTGTCAAATACTCATTCGCCGAATAGACACCGTTGTAATTCTCTCCGGGGATATTCATGAACCAGGGAAGGCCAGCACCTGTTCCCAGATATATCGCGTCAAACTCTTCAAGAAGCTCATCCAGGGTCTTGGTCCTGCCGACGACAAAACTTGTTTCAAGCCTAACACCTAATTTCAACAGATAATCGACTTCGCGCTGCACAATGGTCTTGGGCAATCTGAATTCCGGAATGCCGTATACCAGCACGCCGCCTGGTTTATGTAACGCCTCAAAGATGACGACCTCATGTCCCAATTTAATCAGGTCGCCGGCGACCGTAAGTCCACCGGGACCTGAACCTACCACTGCCACCCGTTTACCAGTAGACGGCGCCTTTGGAGGTATTTCCGCGGCACCCTGCTCGGCTTCCCAGTCTGCGATAAACCGTTCCAGTCTACCGATGCCCACCGGCTCGTATTTTTTAGCCAGGACACATACCTTCTCACACTGATCCTCCTGGGGACAAACCCTGCCGCAGACAGCCGGAAGTACATTCTTATCCTTCATTATTTTTATCGCGGCTCGAAAATCGCCTTCGGCGATTTTCTTAATAAAACCGGGAATGTCGATCTCCACAGGACAGCCCGCTATACAGGTCGCCCTTTTACACTGCAGACAGCGTTTGGCTTCCTGGATCGCCTCTTCTTCTGAATAGCCGTACGGAACTTCATTAAAATTCTTTATGCGTTCTTCAGGAGGCTGCTCTTTCATCGGTATTTTCTGCGGAATGATCTTCTTAGCCATGGCAACCTCCTTTGCACGATCTTTCAAAAAGTTCCATTGATTCTTTCTCCTGTTTAAGATAGGTGTTGAGTCGTTTCAATAAAAGATCATAATTAACAAGATGACCGTCGAATTCCGGGCCGTCGACACAGGCGAACTTGGTCTCGCCGCCGACCTCAACCCGACAGACACCGCACATACCCGTTCCATCGAGCATTATCGGATTTAAACTCACAAGCGTCTTTATTTTATAAGGCCTTGTTGTTTCAGAAACAGCCCGCATCATCACGACGGGGCCGACTGCAAACACCCTGTCGATCTTTTTGCCTTTATCAATAAGTTCTTTAAGTGCATCGGTCACAAAGCCCTTCCGCCCGTATGAACCGTCATCCGTCGTCACGTGCAATTCATCGGAAACCGCCTTCATCTCTTCTTCCATAATGAGCAGATCTCTGGAACGTGCGCCGATAATGGAAACCACATAGTTGCCGCTCTCACGCAATCCCCGTGCCACAGGATAGATCTCCGGAGTTCCGACACCACCGCCGATACAGACGACCGTACCGAACTTTTCTATCTCGGTCGGTTTTCCCAGGGGACCGACGACGTCCATAATTGTATCGCCTTCTTTCAAAAGATCCAATTCTTTCGTACTCTTCCCCACTATCTGGAAAACGATGTTGATTATTCCCCTCTGCGGATCATAATCCTGGAGGGTCAGCGGTATCCGCTCCGACTCCTCCTTTAATCTGATAACGACGAATTGTCCGGGCAGCGCCTTTCGGGCGATCAACTCATTCTTAATTTTGATTAATGTAATTCCTTGAGCCAAACTCTTTTTTTCAAGAATTTCATTCATGTATACTCCTTTCAGGCTGTAACTATACATAAAAAACAGTATTTTGTCAACGGGAGCAGACGCCTCGGTTATCACTGCCTTGACAATACTATTTTTTATATTATAATCTACCAGTGTTATTTATGCTTATCCTTCTTTTTTCAATAAACGGACCCGTCGGGGACTCAGCAGAGGTAAGCCAGGACACGACGACTGCGGATTTAATAAAAATCTTTGAAATTCCGGACATCATCCAGTTCGGGGATATCGAAAAAACAATATCCAGAACAGTACTTCCTGTTTATGAAACCGAGCCGTCGATTGAAGACATGGATCTGGGTGACCTGCTCTTCCGCACTCCCGCCGTGATTGCGAACCAGGGCAGGGGTCAATTTAAAAGCATCATCCGGCGGGGAACCCCCGCACAAACCCTGACCTTCTATTTGAACGGCCATCGCCTTACCGATCGGTTGAACAGCCGATTCAACCTCACCGACATACCGTTATACGCCCTTGAAGCTACTTCAACAGGTTTCAACCTCTTCGGTGATCCGATGATCGATCTCCGGACAAAAATAAACCGTTATGAAATTCCATTCTCTTACATTCGGGTCACAACCGGCGGTTTCGGTGCAACCGCCTATAACATTGACTTTACAAGGGCGATTAACAATGACTTAGGACTGTATCTCAATGGATTATATCACACCTCTGCGGAAAACCGAGAAAATTCAGATTTCACCCTCAATTCGTTTTATACTGATCTCTATTATAATCAAATAGTACCGAGCCGTTTTGACTTTATTTACTCTTCAAATGAATACGGTTTTCCCGGAGACGACCTCGATACACTCAACCGATCGTGTGTTGAAAAATTAACGGATGCATCTTTTGTCTTTGGAAGCGATAATCACCATATTGCATTTTACTACACAACCTACCACAGACATTTCACAAATACGACATCACAGATCATATATTCTGATGATACAAGAACTACAGGAATCGATTTGGAAAACTACAATAAGGTAGGATTCTTCAATATAATCTATCGACTCATCGGTGAGGCGTCTGGAGTGGAAAGCGATTTATGTAATACGCATAACTCTAAGACACTCCATCTCTGGACGGTCTTACATCTACCCTTCAATTCTTTCGACCTTTTCGCAGGAGACCGCAGTGAAACAGATAATTTCACCGACTTCCAGCACGCCCCTTTCCTCTACTCAATGGCTGAGCTTTATGACTCGACATACATCTTCGGCAGGCTCGGACGGAATTACCGAAAACCATCGATATATGAAAGCTCTGCGCAACCCGCTCCGCCGTACTCTTCGATTAGAGGAGACCCATCTCTAAATCCTGAATACTGTTGGGTTCAGGAAGTCGGAATTCAGGGAAGACATTTTACAGTGGCCGTTTATAAATATCTTTTTGAAAATTTAATCATTCTCCAACCCGATGGAGACGATATCTATCAACCGACCGCACTTGAATCATGGCGTTCCCTGGGGATTGAAAACTATTTCGATTCAAAATTGAAGATTCGAAAGTGCCCCACCCGAAATTCAGAAACAGAGATCACCGTCGGATTCACGGGTAACCTCCTTATTGACGGAGATTCACTTCCTTTCATTCCAAAAGCCAACTCGAATCTGTTCGCATCCATCGTTATGAAAAGTGAAAAATTTTTATTCCGGGTCGACGCTGAAGGACAATTTTTCAGCAAAAGATTCGGGTACAACGGGGAAGAATTGGAACCGTTCCATACCCTTTCCATTACGGCAACCGCTCGATTCGTCACGCTCTCGTTTACTCTACGGACGGATAATATCCTGAATCAACAATATAATTTTGTTCCTAATTATACAATGCCGCAGAGAAACTTCAATTTCACGATAAAATGGGAATTCTGGAATTGATATGTTTATTCTGAGGGTTGATGACCGTTTAATCCACGGCCAGGTCGTCGCCGGCTGGGCACGGCCCCTGGGTATTCGAGTATTAATCCTTGTCTCCGACAGAGTCTGTAAGGATGAATGGACCTGCAACGCCTACAAACTTGCGATTCCCGAGGGCATAGACTTTTTCTGCGTGGGGATAAATAAAAGTATCGCGGTGATCAATAAACAGAATAACAAGAATATTATGGTCATCGTGGAATCAGTTCGTGAGGCGTACGATTTATTGAAGAAAGGTTTGAAGGTTAAAGAAGTCAATATCGGAGGCCTGGGGTATCGGGAAGGAACAAGGGAAATCGCTCCATACATCTATCTGTCGCCTGAAGATATCGACGCCGTGGTCGGCCTTTTTCAGATGGGTGTCAGGGTCATAGGAAAGCAGCTGCCGAACTCTTCCACCATCGACGTCGTAAAAACCCTGACAGGAGTGAAATGATAAGATTCGCATTCTATATACATAATCACCAGCCCACCGGCAATTTCGACGAAGTCTTCGAGAATGCCTATAAGTGGGCCTATCTGCCCCTGCTTAAATCATTATTGAAACACAAGAATATAAAATTCGGAATTCACAATTCGGGTATCCTCCTGGAATGGATTGAAAAGAAACACCCTGAATTCTTTGAAATGCTGAAAGAGAGTGTGAGAAACGGTCAATCAGAACTGCTTTCCTCTGCCTACGGTGAACCTGTTTTGAGTTTGATCCCCAGAAAAGATATCATCGAACAGATAAAGTACTTCAATGACTACCTCTATAAACACTTCAACTACCGGCCAAAAGGTCTCTGGTTGACTGAAAGGATATGGGAACCCGACCTGATTCATCCCCTTCTTGATGCAGGCATCGAATATATTCTGCTTGACGACACCCATTTCTTTTATGCCGGGTTGAAAGACGACGACCTCTATTCATATTACATAACTGAAGACGAAGGAAGAATCTTAAAAGTCTTTCCGATCTCGATGAAACTGCGTTATCTCATTCCATTCCATCCGATAACCGAAACAATCAAATTCCTCAAGGAAGAAGAAAAGAAGAAAAACAATTGCCTGCGGACCCTCGCCGATGACGGCGAAAAATTCGGGGTCTGGCCCGGAACCCATAATTGGGTTTATAAAAAGAAATGGCTCGATAACTTCCTGGATACGCTCGAAAAAGAGAGATGGATAAAACCCGTTCTTTTGAGCGAAATCGCCGAAGAACGACCTGCCGGCAGGGTCTATCTACCGACCTCTTCTTATGAAGAGATGGGAGAATGGGTTCTGCCGCCCGAATGCGGCAGAAACTATGAAACCCTGAAAAAGAGTGTCGGAAGAAAATATTATTATCTCATCCACGGCGGCTATTTCAAAAATTTCCTGCGGAAATATCCGGAAGCCAACATTATGCATAAAAGGATGCTCTTTGTTTCGAAAAACATCTCCCCGGATATCAAAGCGAAATTGTTTTTATGGAAGGGACAATGCTCCTGTGCATACTGGCACGGACTCTTCGGCGGTCTCTATCTCCCCCACCTGCGTGAAGCGATATACAAAAATCTTATTCAAGCCGAAGAGTATGACATTCCGCAGATCTTTCAGGAAGTGGATTTTGACGTCGACGGTGAAAAAGAAATCCTGGTGTCAAACAATCAATTCTTCATCGTTCTTAAACCATCAACAGCCAGTTTTATCGAACTCGACGACCGGAAGCGAAAGATGAATCTTCTGAATTATCTGAACCGTACAGAAGAAAAATATCACAAAAAACAGGGTACCGAGGATTTTATCTATGACAGATATCCAAGGAGTTTTGGGCTCGACCGCCTTTTGAAAGCCGTGCCCACCGCCGAAGACTTTCGATGCGGAAAGAATCTCGGTGAGATACTCAATTACAGAAAATACACCGTCCTGGATAAAAAGAAACCTGCAATCAATTTTTCAGGTGAGATCGAAAAAACGATCACCTTCAGCGGAGCCGAGCAGAGAACGATCGAAATAAAGTACAGCGGCGTCGTTGAAAAACTGGGAGTTGAATTCTCACTCGGTGTCTTCAGCACCAATCTTCGTCTCCAGAACAACCTCAGCTTGATGAAACCGCAGACATTGAATAAAATAAAGACATTCACGATTCTGGCTGACAATTTCCATCCGCTGAAATTCAAAACGACAAGACCCTGCACTCTTCTCAGTTATCCGATTGAAACGGTCTCCTCTTCTGAAAAGGGACTCGAAAAACTCTTTCAGGGTATCGGACTTCTTCTCATCTTCGACGATTTACCGACAATCCATATCACAATATGAGTGTAATTCTGGTAACCATCATCGGCTCGGCGATCATTCTGGACAAATACGCCTTCGGAGAATTCGGCGTCTCCCAACCGCTCATTTCAGGCACCATTATCGGTGCTCTATTCGGAGACATCCAGACCGGTATCTTCCTCGGTGCGGTCTTCCAGTTGATATTTCTCGGCGGTCTGCCTATCGGACGGGACATACCGCCGGACGGACAGGTTGCAGGTATCGTCGGAAGCGGTTCCTATTTTCTGCTGCAGGGATCAAACGGCGATGGCCACGCGCTGTTTGCAGCTGCGCTTTTCGCGCTTGTCGCCGCGGTGCTCGGCGGAGCCATGGAGATCATCACCCGTCGTTACAATGAAAGGTTGTATCATATATTTATGCACAAAGAAAACTGCCTCTATCTCTGCCATTTCCTGGGCATTGCAACGGCGTTCCTCAGGGGACTTTGTCTGTTTCTGCCGATCTTTTTGATCTCACGACTGATTACGATACCCTCGGGGTTCCCGCAGTTACAGCGTGAACTGCTGATCATCCTCGGTGTCAGCGTCGGCATTGCAAATGCGCTCTATCTCTTCTTCAAGAAATCAACGATCGTTTATGTAATACTGGGAGGCTTATGCGGATTGGCTTTGCTCGTCTTTTAAAAATCATATTATCAAGCTTTTTCATCCAGACATCATGGTCGTTCTTTTCAATGCAGGGGCTGGGATTCCTCTTCAATCTCATAAGCGGCGCGAAGAAGGACCAGCGTAATCAAATTATGAAGACACATAAAGAATTTTTCAATACCCATCCGTATATGGCTTCCTATATCATCGGAGCGACCTTACGGGCGTATGACGAAGAAAAAAAGAGCCTCGATGAGATAAAGAAATTCATCACGATCGCACAAACAAGTTTCGCTTCAGCCGGCGACCTTCTGTTCTGGCGTACAATAAGACCGGCGCTCCTCCTCTTCAGTGTAATATTAGCCCTTAAAACGGGCGTCACCGGCCCCCTGACCTTTCTGATTGTCTACAATATCTTTCATCTCTATCATCGGATACAGGGGATCAGAGACGGCTACCAACTCGGAGCCGATGTAATTTTTATATTAAGATCAAAACGCTTCACGATGACCCAGAAAATATTCGAGGTCTGCGGTGCCGCCTTCTGCGGCGCTTTGATATCACTCATCTCTCTTCAGGTCAACTATCTGGCGGTCATTCCCCTCACCCTGCTTTTTATTCTGCTTCTTATGAAAAGGGTATCGAGTGTCTTCATAATTCTTGCAGTTTTGCTATTATTGATTATAATAGTAATGGTATGATTAAAGAGAAGATAACGATATTGGACGAAAACGGCTTGCATGCCCTGCCCGCTTCAAGATTTGTAAAGCTGGCGGAAAAGTTTGAGAGCAACGTGACACTCAAGAAAGGTGATATTGAAGTAAGCGGGAAAAGCATTATGGGCATTCTTACACTCGCCTGTGAAAAAGGAAGCACCGTCATCCTCTCCTGTGACGGAAAGGATGAAAAAGAGGCCTTAAAGGCTTTAAGAAAGATATTGGAAGGACAGGATTAATGGCACGGGAAAGAATTTTAAAAGGCATTGCGGTCTCCAATGGTATCGCCCAGGGAACCGTGTTTATATATGAAACAAAAAAGGTCGAAGTTTTTCAAACGCCTATTCTTACCGTATATTTGAAAGATGAAACCGAACGGTTTGAAAAAGCCGTGGAAAAAACAAAACAGGATCTTTTAAATATCCAAAAACGTATAAATCAAGAAATAGGAGGGAATTTCGCCCAGTTCCTCGATGCACAGATTATGATGTTGAATGACAAAGAAATTATAGACGCGGTAAAACGTCGCATAATCGAAGAGAAGAAAAATGCGGAATATGTCTATCATAAAGTAATTAATGAATATGCAACACGACTGGGCGAGAGCAAAGACCAATATTTCAAAGAGAGGGTCGCCGACATCTGGGATGTAGGTTCCAGGGTATTGAGAAATCTCCTCGGATTAACACACAGTTCGATCGTTGATATACCGAAAAATTCAATCGTCGTCGCCCATGACATCTCTCCCTCAGATGCGGCTCTGCTGAATCCGACGAACGTTCTGGGAATCGCCACTGAAGCCGGCGGCCGAACATCACACACCGCGATTACGGCCCGTGCCTTGGAAATCCCCGCGGTTCTTGGAATCAAAGGATTGATGGGAAAAATCGCGAACGGAGAAAATGTGATAATCGACGGAGACCGCGGTATCCTGATAAAAAATCCGAGTGCCGGCAGACTCCATTCTTATAGGCTCGCGAAGAAGAAAGATCAGGAACTTGAAAAGGTATTGTCCCCTTATTGTGAACTTCCCGCCAAGACCCGTGACGGCCGTCATATAGATGTCTCAGCGAACATCGAATTCTTCTCGGAATACACGCATGCACGAAGATACGGCGCTGAGGGAATCGGGCTATTCCGTACTGAATTTCTCTATCTGACAAGACGCGGCAGCCCTTCTGAAGAAGAACAGTTCAGGGTCTACAATGCACTGGCGCAGAAGATGAAACCTCATCCCGTAATAATCAGGACATATGACCTCGGCGGAGACAAGGTCTTTCCAGATTATCATGAACCGAATCCCTTTCTCGGCTGGCGTGCGATAAGGGTCAGTCTTGATGAAATCGACTTCTTCAAAATGCAGCTGCGCGCCATCCTCCGCGCCTCAGTGAACAGAAACGTCAAAATTATGTTTCCGATGATTTCAACATATGAAGAGATAAAACGGATTAATTTGATTTTCAACGAGGTGAAGAATGAGTTGCGGGCGGAAAAGATCGACTTTGATGAAGAGATCCAGTTCGGGATTATGATGGAAACTCCGTCCGCCGCCATTATGAGTCCGCATCTTGCCCAGCAGGTCGATTTCTTCAGTATCGGCTCAAATGATTTAACCCAGTATACCCTTGGTGTGGACCGTGGTAATGAAAAGATAAGTCAGTTGTTCGATCACTTCCACCCCGCAGTACTCCATTTGATAAAGACAATCGTCGATTCAGGACACCAGTCACACATCTGGGTGGGGCTGTGTGGTGAACTCGCCGCCGACCCTCTGGCAATACCTCTGCTTATCGGATTCGGCATTGATGAATTGTCGATGAACCCCGCTTCGATTCCCCGTGCAAAGATGGTCATCAGGTCGATAACCATTCCGGCGTGTGAGGAGATCGCCCAGGGAGCGCTGGGATTCAGAACCGCACTCGAAGTGAAAAGATATTTAAGACGCACCATTCATAAAAAATTTCCCGGTATTGAAAAGGTCATAAAATGAAGAAGATCATCTCTTCTCTGCCTGTACAGATCCGTGCCGCTGTTGAATTGCTCCCTGAAGGTCGAATGAAAAAGAAAAATCTTAAAAGAATCATCATCTGTGGCATGGGCGGCTCAGGAATAAGCGGTGAGCTCCTTCAAGGACTTTACCCGCATCTGCAGATCATCTCAAACAAGGATTACTCCATACCCGGGTTCATTGATAAAAATACCCTCTCCATCATTATCAGCTACTCCGGCAACACCGAAGAGACCGTAAGCAACTATAAAATTTTACTCAGACGCGGGACAACGACAGCCGTCATTTCGTCCGACGGCTGGTTGTTGAAGCGGAAAAGTAATTTGAAAATAGAAATACCGAAAGGGCTGCCGCCGCGGGGTGCAATCGGTTATCTCTTTACACCCCTTCCTTTTATTCTTTATAAATTCCATTTAATCGAAAGAAATCCGCAACCGCAGCTTCTCAAGCTCGCCCGTTTTCTCGAAAAAAAGAAGGCGGCGATCGAAAAAAAAGCAAAAGGTCTGGCGGCACAATCCTGGGACAAATTTTTGATCATCTACGCCGATTCAAAGCTCTTCTTTCCGGTTGCCCGACGGTGGCAGTGTCAATTAAATGAAAACTCAAAACTTCTCGCCCATATCAATCTTATTCCGGAAATGTGCCATAATGAGATCGTCGGATTGGGCAGACCCGCTGCTTTAAACAGGAAAACAGACATCATCTTCTTGAATGACCCCGCAGCGCATCCCAGGAACCGACTGCGGGTGAAGATTCTCAAAAAGATAATGAAGAAAAAGTTCAGCAGGATAACAGAAATCACCCCGCAGGGGCAGAACGGTCTGCAGCGTTTGTTCTGGACAATTATGCTGGGTGATTTTTTCAGTTATTATTGTGCCGCAGCCGCGGGTATCGACCCGATGCCGGTAAAAAGAATCGATTATCTCAAAAAAGAACTTTCAGAAATCCGATGAAACATTCCCCTCTCAATCACCCCTGTGACAGAGTGGGATAGATAATACCGAAACGTTTTTTGTAATATAACCTCATACCGACAAGAATAATCAAAAGCAGCAGGATATACGGCGGATAAAGAAATGCCGTAATCAGCGTAAAGAGCAATCCCGGTAAACGAAAACTTGCTATCGTGAGCCGCCTCTTTATCTCCTTTCTGAAAAAGGAATGGACCATCAAGTAGATAAACAGAGGAAGAGATGAAGCCGCGGGAATCAAACATATCGGATCCTTTAATTTCACTGCGGCGATGACCGCACAACACAACAATATCGTCGAAAGGATATAGGCGGCTCTCGGTCCGAGAAAGACCGCGGTCGTCGATTCACCGGCTTCCTGGTCGCCCTTCAGATCAACGATCGTGGTATTGATGAAGACCGCGGAAATACTCAGCACATACGGGATAAAGCGATGGAACATAGCCGGGTCAAACGGCTGCACCAGAAGCCATCCCACGGCGAAATTAACCATACCGTATCCAATGCCGTTGGCGAGCGTATCGAGTAATGGTTTACCTTTTAATTTCACCGGCGGCAGCGAATACAGAACACCGAGAAGAATGGAAATTATGATGAATATAAAAAATAGAAAACCGAATCTTAATGATAAAAACACCGCCCCACACCACAAAATCACCATTTCGATATAAGCGCTCTTTCTAGAAACAGCGCCTTCGGCGAGAAGAAATAATTTTTTGTTTATCTGATCTGTTTTGACATCCATGATTTGATTCAGAATATACACACCCCCCATTACACAGGTATAGATAATCAACCCGATGAAAATTTCAAAAGTAAAACCGCCCTTTCCTCTCGCCAGGTAACTGCCGATCAGAAGAAAATTCCATGAAGGAAGTAAAATAAGCGGTCTTAAGAGAAAGAAGTAATCAAAAGGATGGAGTTTAGACATTCATTTTTTTATGCCTTTTCGACCTTACCTGAACGCAGGCATCTGGTGCATACGCGGATCTTCTTTACCCTGCCATTAATCTTCGCCCTCACGCTCTGCAGATTTATCTTGAATTTTCTCTTTGTGACGTTATGAGCATGACTGATACTGGAACCGCTCTGCGCACCTCTGCCGCATATCGCACACTTTCTCGCCATAATTCTCCTTTCACACTATTATATAAAAAAAACTTGTAAAGTCAACCACTCGTTTGGACAGACCAATGGTGCGAACCTGGTTGCATGGTAATGGCAAACAGGCAAAGGTACTCCTCAATTATTCGGTCAATACTTTGAAAAAAGGTGCATCCGGGGGTGCCGCGTAGTAATGAAGTTCAAACTGTCATCAGCGGTAAAACCGGATAACAGATAACGTGTGGAGCGTATGTGAATTCCGAGTTAGAAGGATAGGATTTGAACGAAGTGCAGTCTTTTATCCACTACTATATAAAGTTGCAAACCTTTCATTTTATTTCCTTATACCTTTAAAAATATTCCACATAGGGACCTTCCTCATATATTCTTTATATTTGTCTCCAAATTTTCTGATATTGTACTCAGCCTCTTTTCTGGCTGACATCCAGAAGCAAAATAGTGATACTATGCCTAAAATTACCGCGAGAATGGATTGAAAAACTAAAATCAAAGCAATGGACCAAATCGCCATCCCTAAAGTCATAGGCTGACGAACAACACTATACACGCCGATATCAATAAAAGTAGTGGTAGCAGTGGGATCAACGGTTTCGGGTTTACCTTTGTGTTTTAAAGCATGCATTGAGGCTATGACTAAATAAGCTGAAGGGATATAGAGAATCCAGCCGATCAACCCCAACCAAGAAATCCCCAAATGCGTCCATGCTCCACGAATACCGATAGTCAATTCGAGTGCCAACATGGTGAAAAAAACGCCCAAACCTGTATGGATATAAATTTCGCTGGCGAAACGTTCTTTAACTGCTTGCCTTATCCATATTCCATTAACGATCCATATAATGGCGCAGATGCCAATGCAAAGATATGTAGCTAACATTTGTTTACCCCCGTTTGCATATTCAGACGAGCAATTTCATATAACTCGTTTATATCCGCATTCGCTATAAGGAATTTTCCAGTATTTTTCTTTAGGATTCCATCTTCTTCCGGAAATTGCTCTTATTTTCTTTATCATCCTCCGGTTATAAGGAACTCGTACTATAACCTTGTCATTTCTCACAAACTCAATTTTCGCCGTATAGGGATTTTACCTTCCTTTCCCTCATATTTTTGAGTCCCATGATACTTTTTTTAATTCACTACTTTTTATTATAGTAAATATAATCAAAAAGTCAAGTTTGACTGAGTTTGTTGCTACCCTATATCATTCTTCCAGCGCAGTTCCCTTTCATGCATTAAGTGCATCTCTTCCAACGCAGTTCCCTTCCAGCACCGCTCTCTTCCATGCACATCGTGCATCCCTTTGCTCTCCGGCCTTAGCCCTATACTCTTTGCCCTCCGCCCGTTCCCCGTTTCACCCTTTCTCCTCTGTCATTCTGAGTCCGCAAGGGTATATGGCGGACGCCGAGCAGGACGAGGTCGGGTTGAGGGATAATTGACACTTCCTTTTAAATTCGTATAATTAAACCATGACGATAAGCGACAATATCAGAAAACTGAGGGTAAGAATAGAAAGGGCTGCCCGGCGTGGGCACAGAACCCCCGATGAGATAACGCTCGTCGCGGTCACCAAGACCATTGAAGTGGAACGAATTGAAGAAGCGATCAAATGCGGCGTCAGAATCATCGGTGAAAACCGGGTACAGGAGGCAAAAAAGAAATTCCCTCTTCTGGGTGATAAGGTAGAATGGCATATGATCGGACATCTTCAAACCAATAAAGTAAAGGACGCCCTGAAGATCTTTTCTCTTATTCACAGCCTCGACTCCCTGAAACTCGCCCGTGAAATTGAAAAACGAGCGGAAAATCCTGTAGCGTGCCTGATAGAAGTCAACACCTCTGAAGAGGCGTCGAAGTTCGGAATAGATCCCGAGCAAACCCTCGATTTTTACGCCTCCCTTCAGGAATTCAAAAAGATAAATATAAAAGGGCTTATGACAATCGGACCGGGATGGGCGATCGAAGACCCTGAGGCATCCCGTCCCTGTTTCAAATTATTATATCAACTCAGAGAACAACTCAGGGACAGATTCCAGAAACCTTTTCCCATACTCTCCATGGGGATGACTTCTGATTTTGAGGTGGCGATCGAAGAGGGAGCGACCATGATCCGTGTGGGGACGGCGATCTTCGGACCGAGAAGATATTGATATGGAGCCGACCTATCTCAGCAGCATCGAAGATTTAAATAAACTGAATCTCTGGCGGAGGTATCAATCGACCCTGTCGTTCATTCTTTTCGTCGCCGTAAAAAAATTGTATCCCGCCCGAAGACTGCGTATCGAACATTCAATGAGCAAAGGATTTTATTGTCTTCTGGATAAGAAAATCACCATCCCCCAATTGAAAAAAATAGAAAAACAGATGACTGGACTTATCAATCAAAACATTCCTATAAAAAAAATCGTCTATTCCAGAAAAGAGGCTGTTAAACTTTTCAAAAAAACAGGAATGGATGATAAAGTGGCACTCTATGAAAATATCCGTAAACAGAATATTGCTGTATATAAACTGCTCGATTATTATGACAGCTATATAACGCCGCCGTTTGAATCAACCGGCAAAGTGAAGGCCTTTCAGCTGAAAAAATTCTCACCGGGGTTCATCATGGTCTTCCCGACCTGGCAGGATCTATCAAAGATGCCGCGATATCAAGCGCAGCCGAAACTCGCCAGGATCTTCAATGAATACGAAGAATGGGCGCATATTCTGGGGATCAGCGACATCGCCCATCTGAATCATATAATAAAAAAGGGAAAAGGTCCTGAAATAATCAAAATAACCGAAGCCCTCCATGAAAAGAAGATCGTCTATATCGCCGACCGCATCATGAAGAAAAGGAAGAAGATAGTCCTCATTGCAGGACCGAGCAGCGCCGGTAAAACCACCTTCACCAAAAGGCTGGCGATCCAGCTGTTTGTCAATGGAATTAGAACCGCCGTCATCTCGGCTGATGATTATTTTCTGCCGCACAGCCAGACACCGAAGGACGAGTTCGGACGACTCGATTTTGAATCGATAGATGCCGTAGACTTACCGCTTTTGAATCGGGATCTGCTTAAAATCATCGGCGGCGGCACAGTGGAGATCCCGAAATTCAACTTCCGGACAGGCAGACGTAATAAAGGTAAGAAAATTTCCCTGCCGAGAAACGGAGTGATACTGCTGGAAGGAATTCACTGTCTGAACGAAAAACTCACCCATAAGATTCCTTCGTCCTGGAAATTTAAGATTTACATAAGCGCCCTGACCCATCTGAATGTCGATAATCACAACCGTATATCAACCACCGACACAAGATTACTAAGGAGGATTGTACGGGACACCCATTTTCGTGGTTATAAAATAAAAGAGGTGCTCCATCACCTGGGTTCCATAATCAACGGAGAAGAAAAAAATATCTATCCGTATCAGGAAGAAGCCGATGAAATGTTCAATTCCGCACTTATGTATGAACCGGCGGTACTCAAGAGATTCTTCATGCCGATCATTAAAGCGGTGAAAAAGAAAGACCCGGAATATGAAGAAGCGAAGAGATTCATCGATCTGTTGAACCTCTTTTATGAACTGAATGAACACGATGTCCCTTCCAATTCCATACTGCGGGAATTCATCGGCGGCAGTTCTTTTGTCTATTGAATCTTTTAACAAACACATGTTTAACGATCATCTCTGCGTCGTTTCACCACTTCTACAATGCCTCCCTTCTCTGCTTTTCTCTGTTTTAAAAAACGGTAATGATGTGTGTATTCTGCTATTGACAAAGTCTTAAAATTTTATATAATTTTGTATAATGAACGGGTACATCATATTTCAAGGAGTAAAAGGAGGAAAAATGAAGAAAAACATAGTGATCTGTCTTGTATTTTGCATACCGATAGCTATGTTTGCTGCAGAAGTAGGCGTGTTAAATTTCAAGGCAGGGGTAATGGAAAAAGAAACAGCACAGGCAATAGCTGCCCTAATTGCGAGTGAGTTGACTAGCTATGGTCACAATGTTAAAAATCCTGATGCGATGAATGCTGCGGTAGGAGAAGAAATAAAGTGTTATGAAAGTGGCTGTGCTGCTGAAGTGGGATTCAAGGCTGGCGTTGAAAGGGTAATATTCGGTTCAGTATCAAAATTTGGGGAAAAATATATTGTTCAGGCATCAGTAGTAAAAGTAGCAACACGCCAAACAATATGGTCAGGAAGCCTTTCAGCTGCTACTGCCGAAGAGCTCGATATCGTAGCCAAGCGTATTGCCAAAGCAATTGCTGAAGGAAAAAAAGTTGAAGCAGGTGTTGAAATAGGAACAATAACGGAAGAGGAGAGGACTTTAGAAGCAAGGCGAAAAAAGAGTTTCTATGCCACTGGTGGAAATTTCGGTTATACCCTTCCACTCGGTGGGTATGCTGACGCAACATCACTTATGGGCTTTACCTGGATTAACTGGTATGAAACACCGAATTTTGCTGTAGCATTCAACGGTATTTATCACTGGTCACTAGGTGCGGCAACCTGGGAACAGAATGAATCCGTCGTTATAGAGTATGGCGGTGACATATGCTTCTACTATATGTTCTCAAAGTCTGATATATCACCTTATCTGGGTGGTGGTGTAGGACCTCGTTTCTTGATGCTGACGGCGGGTTTTTACAGTAGCGGCGCTAATTTCGGCATGTCTTTTAATGGAGGAGGTGGTATTGTTCTGCTCAGAACCTATGATTTTCATGTAATTGCTGATGCCCGTTATATAATCAATATTGCTGATTTACCAGACTTTCAAGGACCTCACCATGGATTCGATTTCGGCCTCGGTGTTGTTTATCGACCAAGGAAAAAACAAGGATGTGGTGGAGGTGGCTGTATGGGAGGTGGCTGTTTCTAATTACTGCTGATTTTTAAGAAACAAAATTTCTACTTTTGTTAGAATAGCCGGGGTGGTGGAATTGGCAGACACATACGTTTGAGGGGCGTAGGCCTTCGGGCATGGGGGTTCAAATCCCCCCTCCGGCATGGAAGCAAGTAGATCTCTCATTGTTTTCAGAAATCGTCTTTTTGCGTAATTTATATTGAGGATCCTCTGGTTTAATCAATAAACCCTATGAATTCCTCCTAAAAAAAATCAGCGGAGAGCGAGGGATTCGAACCCCCAAGGGATTGCTCCCGGCGGATTTCAAGTCCGCTGCCTTACCAGTTAGGACTAGCTCTCCACAAAGATTGTTTATTATATCACAATTTTCATTCTTGTCAACTCGTATCTCATGTGGTATCTCATGTGGGGTCAGATCTCGAAACTTGACAAATCCCTGAGTCCTGCCTCAGCCCTCTCATATCTCGCACGAACCTCCTTATCACGCAACATCCTTTGTCTTAAACGACCGCGCAACTTGCTTACTCCGGTATAATCAATGCCTCCCAACAACCTTCCTATCTCAAGCTGAGTCAAACCACTATATTTGTACAACAAATCACACACTATCCCACGTAGATCACTATTACTATATCGCTTCTGCAAATCCTCTCGCGCAATACCCAGTGTCTCAGTAACACAATCTATCACCGCCTCCGGTTTGATACGCTCCACTGTTAAATTGCGATATGACGGCTGCTCACGCAACGAACCATCTACACATTTGCCTTTGATCTGGGCAATAAAGTCATCATCACCTAATATCGCCTGGTTCTGTACATCTTCAAAAGGATTATCAATATCGTATTTCAGTCCCTCCAATATAAATGATCGATATCTATGCCGACCGCCGATCATTTCAAGAATCAAATCATATTTTACAAAATCAACAACCTGTTTGCTGTTGATATATCCAGGTAAACTACTCCATTGATATTTCTTTACATACTGCCACTGTGTTTGATAATCCAGGGAATGTAATCTTCTCACCCGAGCACTATTTAAGTGAAGGTAACGAGAAACCTCAAGTAAATAACTATCTGCATCGATCAAAAAAGCTTTGTATCTTCCCTGATAAAGATGTCCGCAACGACCATGCCGATGATTGAACCAACCGGTGTAAGAAACATTAAAACGACGCATAAACTCTGATAAATTGGCACGCTCAGTCTGTACCAACAAATGAAAATGATTATCCATCAAGATATAAGCATTGAGGATAACTTGATAAATTTCCAATGACTCTTTCAGTATCTTAAGAAATTTCTGCCGATCTTCATAATTAAAAAAGATGTTCGCGCGTCCGTTACCGCGGCAGGTTACGTGGTAAAAAGCACCGGGATATTCTATTCTTAATGGTCTAGCCACGCCAGCATTATAACAGAAAGTGATGATTTGTCAAGTTTCGAGATCTGACCCCATCAGTGATACTTGACGAAACAGAACTGCTAAGTATAATAGTAGGCTGTTGGGGGATCGTTCAATGGCAGGACGGTTGACTCTGGATCAACTAATCGGGGTTCGAATCCCTGTCCCCCAGTCACCAAAGTGTTGAATCCGGGAGAGGTGGCCGAGTGGACGAAGGCGCCCGCTTGCTAAGCGGTTTCTCATCGAAAGATGGGACGGGAGTTCGAATCTCCCCCTCTCCGTTGAATTATTTAAAGTAGAATTTTTCGAACCGGATAGAAGATTATGAATTTAAGCGAAGTGAAAGTCAGAATGGCGCCGAGTCCCACCGGCTTTTTCCACGTCGGCAGCGCCCGCACCGCACTCTATAACTGGTTGTTTGCAAAACACCACAAAGGTAAATTCATCCTGCGGGTCGAGGACACCGATGTAAAACGTTCTTCAGCAGATATGATCAAGGTGATTCTCGAAGGACTCACCTGGCTCGGTCTAACATGGGACGAGGAACCATCTTTTCAATCCCAGAGAATCGAAATTTATAAGAGATATGTAGACAGATTGATAGAGAAAAAACTGGCGTATTATTGTTATTGCGACCCCGAAGAACTGGCAAAAGAAAAACAGGAGGCATATAAAAACAAAAAGGACTGGCGGTATGACAGAAGGTGCCTTAATCTGTCCGACGCCGAACGGGCAGAAAAAGAGAAGGCGAAAATTCCGAAAGCCGTCCGTTTTCTTGTTCCTGACCGTCCGGTGGTATATAACGACATAATCCACGGTGAGATAAAAAAAGAGGGCAGGGATATTGAAGACTTCATCATCATGCGCGCAAATGGTATTCCCACATATAATCTGGCGTGTGTAGTCGATGATTTTGAAATGGGTATCACCCACGTAATAAGAGCGGTTGAGCACATCAACAATACTCCGAAACAACTGCTCTTGTATGAAGCCCTGGGACTGCCTGCACCGAAGTTCGCCCATCTCCCTTTGATTTTGGGAACGGACAAGAGTAAATTATCCAAACGCCACGGTGCGGTATCCCTCATCTTTTACCGTGAACAGGGATTTTTACCGGAAGCGATGGTCAATTACCTGGCACTTCTGGGCTGGGCGCCCGGCGACGATAAAGAAATAATGGATAAAGAGGAACTGATCTCCCGCTTCACGCTCGAACGTATCAACCCATCCAACGCTGTTTTTGATGTGAATAAACTTCTCTGGATGAATCAGCAGTATATCTTAAAGATGAATGAGAGCGAATTGATTGAACATTTAAAACCATATTTTATTGATGCCGGCTTAATAAATGAACAGGAATTTGAAACAAAGAAAGAATGGATTAAAGAACTCTGTCTCCTGATGCAACCGAGAATAAAAGTGCTCGGTGACATCGTGGATTTGACGGTGTATTTTTTCACCGATGATTTTGAATATGAAGAAGACCGTCTGCACAAATATACCGATAAAAGAACCCTGGAACTGATGGAACGTTTTCTCGGAAAAATGGATGAAGTCAAAAATTTCAATGCCCAGTCGCTTGAAAACCTGCTTCGCGGTTTCGCCGCCGAAAACAAGATTAAAGCGAAAGAACTGATCCATCCCTTGCGTATCTTTGTCACGGGCAGAAGCAGCGGCGCCGGACTCTTTAAAACCCTGGAACTTCTCGGGAAACAGAGGTGTATAAAAAGGATTCAAAAAATCATCAGAAAATATGGAGGAAATTAATGGACGATTCTGATAAAAGAGAGAGCAAAAAGGAAAGAAGAGGACATATCAAGGCGTATCTGAGTTTACCGTCTTTCCTGACGATAGTCACATCTTCCGTGGAGGTCTTCAGAAAAGAGACGATCGGCTATCTGATCGGAATTAAAGGTGAGAACAAATTTATGGTTGAGTATGCGATTCCCTATCAAACAGCGGAGAGCTCTGCCACACATGCGACGATCGACGAAGACAGGGTTGCGCGCATAAATGAAATTCTCGGTAAACTGTCCGCCGGACTCGAGTATATCGGAGATTTCCATTCGCATACGGTCTATGGCAACTGTCCGGGAACCGTCGTTCCCTCCAATACGGATCTCGGTTCAACAGTCCCGGGTGAACTCAATATAATCTGTGCAGTCAACCTAAAGAAAAAATCGGTGGAATGGTATGAAAGCAAGGACGGTATCCTCACCGGTACTGTAGGAGAATATCGTATTGAAATCGGCGGTTACTACGTCGACAAACCTCATATCGGTAGAAAATATCAAAGGGTACATATAAAGTGCCCGGCAGTAACCGGTATTCATGAAGAAGAGTCATAATGAAATAGTCGGCGTCGGCATCGACCTTGTCGATGTGGAACGCATTGAAAAGGCGGTTTCAACAAGGAAAGCCTTTCTTAAACGCCTCTACGCCGAGGAAGAAATCAGATTATCAAATAAAGGAAAGTTCCGTTTTGAAGAACTCGCCGGTCGATTTGCAGTAAAAGAAGCGGTACTCAAGGTATTGAAGACCGGCTGGCGTCAGGGGGTGAAATTCAACGAAATTATTGTTTTGAATGAACGTTCCGGTGCGCCGTATGTCAGGTTGACGGGCAGGGCACGTGAGGTTGCAGACGACTTAGGCATAAAAAATATCTATATAAGTATCAGCCATACCAAAACCCTTGCGGTCGGTCTTGCAGTTGCAACCCGTTGAAATCAGAAGGAGGAAATATGAAGAAAGCAGTCTTTCTATTTGACGGCCAGGGTGCATTTCGACCTGGTATCGGAAAAGAATTATGTGCCAAATATCATGAGGCGGATGAAATAATCGAAAAATGCAGTGAAATATTGGAATATAATATAAAAGATTGGCTCTGGGGTGAAGAGGCGAAAGAGACAAGCAGCAAAACAAGCATCGCACAACCGGCGATAAGCGCGGTTTCACTCGCCTATGCAGCGGTCTTAAAAAATCTCGGAGTCACTTCTGAAATATCCCTGGGACACAGCCTCGGAGAGATCACCGCGGTTCTCCATTGCAGAATTGTTTCGTTCGAAGACGGCATGAAAATCATAAAAAAACGTGGTGAATTAATGGAAAAAGGAGGCGGTCAGGGAACAATGATGGCGGTCATAAAAGTGGACCAGAAGACCCTTGAAAAAATCTGTGCGGACGTAAGTGCAGAAATCGGGGAACCCGTGGTCGTCGCCAATATCAATGCACCCAACCAAATCGTAATATCCGGTTCAAAAGAAGGTATAAAGAAAGCCGCCCAGAATATCGTGAAGCAACACGGCCGAGGCATCCCCTTAAGAGTAGGCGGCGCATGGCACAGTCCCTATCTGAAGGATGCTGCGAACGAATTCGCCGGATTTCTGGACACCATTCAGTTCAACAAACCTGAATCACCGTTTTATTCGGTCGTTGAGCAGAAGACCCTTGATGACCCGGCTGTAATCAAAGATTCCCTGAAAAAACAGATGCTCTCCCAGGTCAATTGGGTGACGGCGATAAAGAACCTGAATCAGGCGGGCCATAAACTCTTCCTTGAAATCGGGCCGAGCAAAATCCTCAAGGATCTGGTCGGAAAGATTGAACCGGCTGCAAAAGTAGATTCCACTGCCCTGTATACGGATATGGAAACGCTGGCAGCGAATCTGTAATTGACGATATCTCCACCGGTTCTGCTCTGAAATTTTTATGTTGACATTAAAGCGTTTTTAAGTTATGATTAACCAATGAATCTAATAATACCGGTAGCAGGAGAAGGTACACGTTTAAGGCCGCATACCCACACCATTCCGAAAAGTCTGCTCTATGTCGCGGGTAAACCCATCCTCGGCCATATCCTCGATAACTTCAGAAATCTGTCCATTGAGAAGTTGGTCATCGTACTGGGCGCCAAGGGTGAAGCAATCATGGATTTCTGCAGAACCTATCCCTTTGATTTCAAATTTGTCCACCAGAAAAAAAGACTCGGATTAGGCCATGCAATCCATCTGGGAGCACGGGGATTGAAAGGACCGACCCTGATCCTTCTCGGTGATACAATCATCGAATATGATTTTAAAGCCCTCGCTGAAAGTAATGAAAACTTTCTTGCAGTAAAAGAAGTACCCGACCCTCGAAGATTCGGCATCGTGAGCGTCCGTAAAAATAGAGTCATCAAACTTGTCGAAAAACCGAAAAATCCGGAATCGAACCTGGCGATCGTGGGGTTGTATTATTTTCGGCAGATAGAAAAAGTGTATAAAGCGCTGACCCGGATAATAAAAAAAGGGACGCGCACAAAAGGTGAATATCAACTTACAGACGCCCTTCAATACCTTCTGGATGCGGGTGAAGAGTTTAAAATCCTGAAGATCAAGAAGTGGTACGACTGCGGTACACCCCTGTCTCTGATCCAAACCAATCAGCACCTCCTTTCCAAACTCCACCACTACAAAAAAAGAAAAGGGTTGATTGTCATATCTCCTGTTTACATCGACGACTCCGCAAAAATCACAAACTCGATAATCGGACCGCATGTATCCGTCGGTAAGAACGCCGTAATAAGCGATTCAATAATCAAAAATTCCATTATAAACAGTATGGCGACGGTACAGAATGCCCTGCTTTCCGGCTCCATCATCGGAGAAAATGCAGTTGTCAAAGGCGGTTATAAAAAACTGAATGTAAGCAGTTCCTCGGTAATAGAATTCCCATGATCTCTTCCATCCTCATCGGACTTATATTTCTAAAAGTAGCGGGTTCAGACCTCAATCCGCCTGAACTCCAGAAGCTCGTTCAAACAGGACTCAATTTCGCTTATATTGATGAGTATGACAGCGCCCGGGTCTATTTCGACAAAGTGATTGAAAATTTTCCGGATAACCCTGCAGGATATTTCTTTAAAGCCGCGCTCCTTCAGCTCAAAATGATGGACGACTGCCGCTACACAGAAGAAAAAGAGTATCTTACGCTTATTGAAAAAAGCATTCGGTGTTCTGAAGACATACTGAAACAGGAGGACAATCTGTGGGCGCAATTTTATCTGGGCAGCAGCTATACATACAGAGCGGTTTATGAAGGAATGAAGAAGAACTATTTTGGAACATTCAAATACGGGGTAAAGGGCGGCTCTATATTACAAAAGATAATTTCGAAAGACTCCACATTTTATGACGCCTATCTCGGCGCGGGTACTTATGAATACTTCTGGGCACGTGCATCCCGTTACCTGCCGGTACTCAAACTCGTCGGCGGTAATGCAGAACAAGCCATTCGTAAAATCCACCTGGCGGCCGAACACAGTTTTTACTCAGGACCGACCGCGAAAAATTCGCTTGTCTTTATCTATGGCGAAGAAAAAAAATTCGAAAAAGCGGATTCAATCATAGATGAATTACTTACGCTCTTTCCTGAGGGAAGAACGTTTTTGTGGAATAAAGCCGAACTGGAATACAAGAAAAAGGAATATCTGAAGGCGATCGCCTTGTATGACCATCTCTTTTCCGTATACAACGGCCGCAATCCGAAAAATTATGCAAATTTGGCACAATGCAAATTTTATATCGGAAAGTGTTATTATGAACTGAAGGATAAGGAACATGCCAGAGAAGCACTGAAAGAAGTCATCTCTTACAAAAAACACTCTGATGAATATCCCCAGATAAAACAGTATTGTCGACAGGCATATGGATTACTCAGCCGCATCTTTTAGTCTTTTTAAAATCACCTGAATAAAAAAAGATATGGTCGGAATTATGGAGGTAAGCCGTTAAGCTGTTGATTATAAGCTATTACTGGCCGCCGCTCGGCGGACCGGGCTCTTTAAGACCTGTGAAGTTCAGCAAATATCTGCCGGAATTCGGCATCACCCCGACTGTCCTTACCAGGAAGAACATTGCTTACCACAGTATCGACGAAGAGCTTATCAAAGACGCCGGAGATATAAAAACGATCAGAACCGAATCCCTGGACCCCGCCCGTCTTCTCTATCTTTTCGGAATAAGAATATATCGACCGCGCATCTGGCAGAAACCGATAAAACGTTCTCTGAATTTTCCCGACCATAAAATAGCCTGGTTGCCTTTTGCTTATAACGTCGGGATAAAACTCGATTTCGACCGTATCTTCGTGACCGCCCCTCCGTTCAGTTCATTCATCATCGCCTATTTGATTGCGAAAAAAACCGGTAAACCGCTCATCCTCGATTTTCGTGACGCCTGGATTGAATTTCCTTTTCTGCCCTATACGCGGTTACAGAAGAAATTCGTTGCTTACTGGGAAAAAAAGTTGACCGACTTCGCTCCATTGATCATTGCGGTTGACGAAAACATCAAAACGTCGTTAATAAAAAGATACCCTCAAATCGAGAAAAAAATATCCGTCATTCCAAACGGTTATGACCCCGATGATTTCATGGTGAGCGAAAAACCTGATGTCTTCACAATCGCCTATCTCGGCACTGTCCGGGAAGAAAGAGACCCGACCAACTTCCTCAACGCCGTAGAGAAATTGATTGAAGAGAAGAATCTATCACCTGATGAAGTGGAGGTGAAATTCATCGGTCATATTGAAGAACTTTTTTTAAATAAGATAAAGAAATACACCTTCATCCGTGTGTACGGTCATCTGCCTTATAAAAAAGCGCTGAAGGAATTTTCCTCGTCCCATCTTGCTTTAATGACCACCACGGGCAGCAGTTATTTCTTTCCTTCACGTCAAAATGAATACCTGGCATCGCATCTTCCCGTAATCGTCTGCGGCAAATCCCGGGGGCTTCATCTTCTGGAGCACGCCTTTAAAAGAGGGTATCCGGGATGGTTTTACGACTTCAATGATATCGACGGTATGAAGAAAAAACTCATTGAACTGTATTCGGCATTTAAAAAGGGAACAATACTCCGGGGGAAAACCCCTTACCGACAATATACCCGTCGGGCACTCACCGAAAAACTCGCTGGATTGATAAAAAGAATACCCCTGTAAACAGGGGTATTCTTTCACTCAATTTTGAATGGGCAGGGGAGGACTCGAACCTCCGAAGGCTTCCGCCAGCAGATTTACAGTCTGCCCCCTTTGACCACTTGGGTACCTACCC